>ONIT01000076.1 GCA_900317945.1 uncultured Pseudomonadota bacterium | reverse complement strand
GGCAGCATTTGTAAGGAGTCGCAATTTAACAGTTCCCGGCATTGGCCACTCTGTTATACGTGGATTGGTTACCGACAGGCTAATGGTTTTCGCCGAGAGCCGTGCTATCTAAAATCGTGGATTACCTCAACGAGGTGCCAACATAGTTCTAACGCACATTGCTCAAACCTTACAGTGATCACAACTCCTTGCAGATGCTGTCAGATATCGAAGTGTATTATTCCTTTTCTATTTCAGACTGCATTACGATTGATGTCTCTCTTTATGGCCGTATACGTGGTTCATCAGACGCCTGCCTTGGCTGATGCCTGTGCCTGACGGGTCAGTCCGGTATTCCCGGTTGCCATTCCCCAGATGAAGCATGCCAGTTCCCTCGCCACAGCGGCAACAGCAACATTCCGCTTTTTGCCATGGCGTATCATCCTGTAATACTTGCTGCGAAGCCTGGTATTTGCCTTATCAGCATATGCTATGACCTCTGACTCCTGCCCGGCCTGCCTTGCCTTCAAGGCCTTGGATTTATGGCCTACAGCGCCTTTGCAGATCCCGCTTGCTGCTTCTATCAGCAGAGTCCGCAGATGCGTATTGCCAGCTTTGGTAATCCCAAGCCTGTGTACGCCAGATCCACTGGAATGCTCGCCGGGAGCCAGTCCAAGAAAGGCAGCGAAGATGTTTCCCTTGGCGAAGCGCATGAAATCACCGGTCTCAACAATCAGTGACAGCGCAGTATGCGTTTTAATCCCAAGGAAACATACAAGCTTTGACACCAGTTTCCTGTAACGATCCCGCCTGGCGATTTCCTCAATCTTTGCGTCAAATCGCTCAATCTTGGCTTCCTGCTCCGCATAGGAGGTCATGTATTCCTTCAGCGTTTCAGCCAGCATTTCATCAAGTTCTTTCTCAAGCCCAGTCAGCCAGCTGATATGACGCGCTGTCCATTTCGTCCCTACATACGAGCAGCCATGGCGAAGGACAAACGCATTAATCTGCTGCTTAAGCTTTTTCAGAGCCCCCTGATGATCGTCTCTCATCCGGAGGTAGTCTCTTACGGCCTCATCCTCAGCATTCGGGACGTGAACCGGGTGGTACCCATTGCAGCACAGGCATTTGGCAATCAGCCTGGCATCGCGCCTGTCGGTCTTGATGCGTTTCCCCTGCTCTGAGAGCATTGTGGTAGGAGCCATGATGACACACCTGACTCCGGCTGCAGTGAGCTGATGATAAAGGACATACCCCAGGCAGCCTGCCTCGTAACCGCATACAAAAGAATAGGTCTGGCCAGGCAGAGACTTCTGCTTAATGCTTTCGATAAAGGCAAGGATTTCTTTATAATCAGGACCAACCTCAATCTCTCCTAAAATCTGGTCCTGAGCTCCAAGAATTAAAAGAATTGCGACAAGAGCAAACTTGTCCTTGTGGACATCTATTCCAATTGCGACTAAACTTTCCATTAGTGATCTCCTTCTGTATGCGGTAAACCCTTGTTACAACTGCTTTAGTATACTCAGTAGTATACAGGTGAATCCGCGATGCTACAGCTGTGGGGTCACTTCATATTATCTGCTTTAATTTTTATAAAGCACCGATACCTCAGCAAGTTATATAAATTTAAGCAATTTGTAGAACTCTTTAACAAGTACAATGTACTAAACATCAGTTATCTTCAGACAGCCTGCAGAATCCCGCTGTTCAAATCAAATCAGCTGCACGCTGCCGTTAAAAATCCGGATGTTTTCGTATGAAACAGCGCCGGAATCATTCTTGGTTTTAATTGCTTTCAGCTCGTCCTCAGACGACTTCTTACAGGGATGGCACTTGAATATGCTTCAGGAAAATCTGAAGCGTCATTTCTAGTACACAGCTGTAAAACTGAAATTCCTTATATTCCGCAAGCCTAGCTTACTTCTTGAACTGCGCTCCCTTGCCCTCACCGTAGTTCGGATCAAAGCTCTCGGCCCCGCCCGAGCCGTCCTTTCTCCAGTAAGGGGAGAACGAGCGGAGCTCAGCGATGATCTCCGGGACCTTCTCGACGGTATAGTCGATGTCGGCCTCGGTGGTGAACCTCGAGAGCGAGAACCTGATGGTTCCGTGAGCAGCGGTGAACGGGATGCCCATGGCCTTCATTACATGGGAAGGATCAAGGGATCCGGAGGTGCAGGCGCTGCCGCTCGAGGCGCAGATGCCGTACTCGTTGAGCTTCAGAAGTATGCCCTCGCCCTCGACGAACTGGAAGGCGATGTTGCTGGTGTTGGCGGTGCGGTTGTCAGGATCGCCGGTTACGAAGCAGTCAGGAACCTTCGCGAGGATGCCCTGCTCAAGGCGGTCTCTGAGGCGCTTAATCTCGGATCTCATGTAGCCGACATGCTGCCCTGAGAGCTCGCAGGCCTTGCCCAGGCCGACAATGTACGGAACATTCTCGGTTCCTGCGCGCCTGCCGCTCTCCTGATGGCCGCCGCGGAGGAACGGGCGGAAGCGGCAGCTGCGCTTCAGGTAGAAGACGCCGATGCCTTTCGGGGCATGGAGCTTGTGGCCGGAGAAGGAGAGCATGTCAATGTCAGTGCTCTTGAGGTCCATGTCAACCTTGCCCATGGCCTGCACGCCGTCTGAGTGGAACATGATGCCCTGCTCATGGGCGATATGGGCCATCTCGGTAACAGGATAAATGTTGCCGGTCTCGTTGTTCGCCCACATGCAGGTTACAAGCGCGACGTTGCTGTTGAGAGCCTTTTTGTACTCGTCAAGGTCAATGCGTCCCTTGGAGTCGACGTGGAGCTTCGTGATCTTGTAGCCGCGGTCCTCCTCCAGATGGTCAAGCACCCTGAGGATGGCAGGATGCTCCACGGGGGAGGTGATGATCTCCCTCTTCTCCGGGTTGCAGTTGATGGCGGAGTAGATGGCGGTCGAGTCAGACTCGGTCGCGCAGGAGGTGAAGATAATCTCAGAGTCGTACTCGGCGCCAACATACTCGGCGATCTTGTGCCTTGCCTCTGCTATAGCCTTAGCAGGCTCAACTGCGAGATCGTGCATAGAGGAGGCGTTGCCGTAATACTCGGTGAAGTAGGGGAGCATCGCCTTTACGACCTCAGGATCAACCATGGTGGTCGCGTTGTTGTCGAGGTAGACAGTTCTCTTCTCTGACATCTCAGTTTGCCTCCCCGGTTCCGTTCAGATCAGGCTCGACGAGCTCAAGGGGAACATGCTTCCCGAGCGCCTTGTCAACCTGGGCCTGGACATAGGAAAGGGTCATCTCGCTCATGAAGCAGCCGAGGCAGGCGCCGTAGAGCCTGATGAGGATCTTGTCGTCAGCGACATCGATAAGCTCGACATTGCCTCCGTCCTGCTCGAGTCCCGGACGCATCTCGTCAAGGACCTTCTCGACCTTGTCCCAGTAAGGATGGTCGCGGTGCTGTACGTAATGATCGGAAAGGGAGACCTTGCCGTTCTTGGCCTGGGCCTTCTCGAAGCGGTCGCGGCTTACGAAGTCCTCGACATACCTGCCCTCATAGCCGCCCTTCCAGAACTTGTCGAGGATCTTCTCGATCTTCTCGCGGCAGCCGCCGCAGGCGCCGCCTGCCTTGGTATAGTTGGTGACATCCTCGACGGTCTTGAGGCTGTTGGCGCGGATGTTCTGCACGATCTTGGCCTCGTCAATGCCGAAGCACTTGCAGATGAGAGGGCTCTCCTCGTGGGACTCCTCCCAGCTCTCGCCGCGGTAGTTGGCAACGGCGGCGTGGAGCGCCTCCCTGCCCATGACGGAGCAGTGCATCTTCTGCGGGGGCAGCCCGTCAAGATAGTCAGCGATGTCCTTGTTGGTGATCTTGAGGGCCTCGTCGACGGTCTTGCCCTTGATCATCTCGGTAAGGGCTGATGACGACGCAATCGCGCTGCCGCAGCCGAAAGTCTGGAAGCCAGCGTCTGTTATAATGTTGGTCTTCGGATCAACCTTGATCATGAGCCTCAGCGCGTCGCCGCAGGAGATGGAGCCGACATCGCCGACTCCGTTCGCGTCCTCAAGCACCTTTGCGTTGCGCGGATGGAAAAAATGATCCTTTACCTTATCTGAATAGTTCCACATGATGCCCCTCCTTCATGATCCGGAACCGGACCGGCATGTTTCAAAGATGTATTTATAATACATCTTTGAAAGTGTGATTTAAACGTCAGAGTGAAAAATATCAGTGCATAGAAAAGGCCCTCATCAGAGGGCCGGATCGATGCCCCTCGGCTCTACGGCAGTCGAGAAGACAATCTGCGTCTCTGTAGTGCCGAAGCGCTTCTGCAGCTGACCGATGAAGCCGTCGAGCTCCATCGTGGAGCGGAACGCCACCTTTATAAGCATGGAGAACTTGCCCGTCACGCAGTTGCACTCGATGACGTTCGGGCAGGTGCTGATGAACTGATAGAACACCGGCTTGCCCCCGGGCGGAACCTCGAGGTTGATGAACGCGGTGATGCTGAAGCCGAGGGCGTTGCGGTCGATTACTGCCGTATAGCCCTTGATGTAGCCGTTCTTCTCAAGCTTGTCGATGCGGCTTGAGACAGCGGGCGTCGAGAGGCAGACCTGCTCGGCAAGGTATTTCAGTGAATAGCGGGCATTGTCCTGCAGGAGCTTGATGAGCTTAATGTCCGTCCGGTCAAGTTTATCCAAAGCCATGCCTCCTAAAACAGATGGTAAAATACCACAGTTCAGGCGTAAATGCTTAATTTTGTAAACTTTTTTTAACGGGAGTGTCGCTTTCAGGAGCCCGGGGCTTAAAATAGTTAAGTCCGGAACCAAGTCCGCATCTTCGCCCGGACAGATGGGGAGCACTGCATTCCGGAGATGGATCGGGAGAAAGCCATGCCGCAGACCGCTGTTCAGATCAGGATGGAAAAAGAGCTATGGGAGGGCATGAAGAAGACCTGCGCCAAACTCCAAATGAGCACAGACGATGCCTTCTCGCTGTTTGCGGAAAAGATGCTGAGCGAAGGCCGCCTGCCTTTTGATGTTCCTGAAGATCCGTTTTTCTCTGAGGAGAACCAGAGCCACCTCCGGAAAAGCATCGAAAGGCTTGAGTCCGGGCTCGGCAGGGAGCACCAGCTGCCTGATGGCTGATCACAGGACTGCCCGCTCCGGCAGCACACAGCAATATGGCAAAAACCGGCTGCGCGGCGCAGCCCAGGAGATCTACGGGGAAACCTGCAATGAACCTTATCCTGACTGAAGACGAGCTGAGGCTGCTTTCGGCGCCGGGTCTCTCCCATGAGGCAAGGTCTCTCTACCTGCTCTTCATCCGCCCCATGGCGCTCAATGGAAAAGCCATGCTCGATCTGAGAGCCCTCCGGGATCAGATGTCTGTACAGGACAGCAGGAGCCCCGGCGGGTACTCCTACCGCCCTGATGACGACATGCTGCAGGAGCTTCTCTTTGAGCTCCTGGGGCAGAGGCTCATATCAAGGAGAGAAGGTACCGATGGTCTCTTTGAGGACGGGGAGACCGTGTTCCTCCCGGCGGCAGACTGCACGCTGACGGCAGAAGGGAGAAAGCCAAACCTGAGGCTCTTTCCCATCAGCGAGGACTGGAGGCCGTCTGACGGATTTGCCGCAACTGCGGTTAAAATGGGGCTCGACGGCTCAGACTGGAGCGAGCGGGAGCTCGCTGACTTCATAACGTCAGCCTGGGCAGACGGACGGGTGCAGAGCGCCAGCAGGTGGGATGTCGCCTTCGCGAGGTTCCTCCGGAGCAGGAGATACCCGAGGGAATACTACACAAGGCCCATCAGCGGATCTGAAAGGTACGGCGATGACTGAGAACATGGACGGCAGCATGGAAGAGATCAAAGACAGCGCCGACAGAGGCTTCGGGCAGGACATCAGCGAGCTCATCAGGCGCAAGAAGGAGGAGACGGCCGCGGAGAACGCTGCTGACGGCACCGCAGGCACCAATGGCACTGCATCCTCTCAGGAAGTCAGCATCTCAGACGGGGACATTGCCCGCCTCACTGAGAGAAAGAGACGGGAAGCCGCGGCCGAAGACGAGGCTGGAAGGAACTCGTTCTCATCAATTATCCGCGACATCGCAGAGAGGAGCGGCTTCGATCTCACCGAAGAGGATCCCTATGCGGGGATGTCCTATGAGGACTTCCGCCGGATGAACGACAGGGCCGCGCTCCGCGACAATGAATCAGTCATCGCGGACGGCAGGCGCGAGCGCGCCGCGAGGCTCCTGGAGGAGACCGACATCAACCCGGACTGGACCTTCAGCCGGATGACAGTAGACTCCGGCAACCAGGCCGTCGTCATGGCCGCAGAGCAGTACATCAATGACTTCATCAGCTGCATGAGGCAGAGGAAAGAGCGCGAGGAGCTCAGCCGCGAGGCGGAAAGGGGCTACAGCGATGCCATAATGAGGCTTGCCTCGGTGCCGAAGAGGCATTTCCCGTCGCTGCTCATCTGGGGAGAGTACGGCGTAGGGAAGTCGATGCTCGCCGGGAGCATCGCGCATGAGCTCCTGAAAAAAGGCATCACCGTCATCTTCAGCCAGTTCGCCGACATCATCCGGAAAATCTACTATACAAAGAACGAGGACAACCTTGGCTACCAGAGGCAGCTTGAGAACGTCGATCTCCTCATCATCGACGAGGTCGGAGTCGACCGGCGCGAGGTGAACGAGAACCAGGCCATGCTCCTCGGGAAAATCCTCCGCACGAGATACAACAGGGGGCTCGGCGCCATTCTCATCACGAACCAGAAGCCTGACGAGTCCGGAGGCAAGAGCCAGCTCCACATGTCGCTCACCGATTACTCATACGAGTCGATAAAGATGCTCAATCCCCTGGTCCTCGAGCTCAGGGGGAGGAACAGGCGCCGGGTCCTCACAACCGACAGCCTCCACCGCGAGATGAGGCAGATCGCCAGGGAAGCATCAGCGAAGAAAAAGGCTGCCGCGGCCGGAAGAGGAAGGTCAGGCACAGCTGCAGCTCCGGCGCCCGCATCACCTGGGCAGGCCCCGCTGGATCAGCCGGCAGAGAGGAGCAGAGGCCAGGCCGCCGGACAGGCGCCAGGTCAGGAATTCCATGGAGAGAGGGGCTCAGTGAGCGGATACCGTGAGGAGCCTCAGAGAAGAGAGCCGTCCGCGCCTCCCGAAATTATGACCGGCAGCGACTACGCCGGATACTGATCATCAGCCTTCAAGGGAAAAGGAAAGCCCGCGGGGTCATGGGATCCTGCGGGCCTTTTTTATAATGGTGCTTTGGGCACCCAGTGCTTACAGGCTTTCGATGAGCTTCACGAGCTTCTCAGCGTGAACTGCCGCCTTTGCCCTCACCTGCTCCTTGGCAGCCTCGTTGGCGCCAAGCGCCATCCAGGCCATGCCGCCAGATTAGACGTGCCCTGCGTACTTCATGCCGCAGAAGCCGGCAATGACCGGGGTCTTGATGAGGAACTCGTCCATGGTGTGCCCGACCGGGCCGTTCTTCTGATAGGCAGTCTCCGGGGAGCCGGTGGTGTAGGAGTCGATGAGCACCTTGCCCTTGAGCCTGTCGCCGGTGCTCCCGTAGGCCCAGCCGTGGAGGAACACGTCCTCAATCCACCTCTCGAGAAGCGAAGGCATGGAGAACCAGTAAATCGGGAACTGAAGGACAATAACGTCAGCGTTGAGGAGCTTCTCCTGCTCGGCCTTCACGTCAATCCTGAAATCAGGATAAAGGGAGTCAAGAAGATCAAACTCGGCTCCGGGGAGCTTCTCCTTCAGGATGCCGAGGATGGTGCTGTTCGCAACGGAATTTTTGAGATCGGTGTGGCCGGAAACGACAAGGACTTTCTTCATCAGGTACCTCTTGAGTGAACTTCCACCAGGAAAAAGCAGGCAGACGTCTATGGAACGGCTCTGACGCAGGCTCAGGGTGGACGTGCGGTTCCACGTGGAACAGATTCCCCTCTCTTTCGGGCCGGTGCGCCCAGAGCTCATGCTTTCAGGCTCGCACAAAGGAACTCCATCATCAATCACCGGCGGCCGGTTCTGCCGCAAGGCGCGCAAATTCCGTGAGCGGAATGGATCGCGCTGCAGCTGCCTGTGCTGTGCCGCATTCCGGAATTAAGGCGGATTCCTCAAAATTGAACGCAGGTCATACCGGCAGAAAATATGAGTGCTAAACTTGCGTAGAATTGGGGAGATGTTCTTAAATGCTGGGATACCTGTTCAGATCTGTCTGCAATATTCCGATAAGCCTGCTTGTAAAGAGCAAGTGCATACCGGATGATCCGGTCGTCTCAGCGAAAATCGACATCAGCAAGCCCATTGTCTACGCCTTCTGCAGCCGCTCGCTTACCGAGAAGATCGCCCTGCACAACCTCGTCACAAGGCTGGGGCTCCCCTCGCCCTTCCTGCCGTTCAACATCGGCGGCGTCAAGATCCCGAGGATGGTATACATCTACCATACTCCCTTCATCTTCTCGCACCGTCCCCGCCACAGACGGCACAAGACCGGCTGGAAGACCTTCAGGCAGTGGATGGACCTTGCCGAGAAGACCGGGACTGACATACAGATAATCCCGGTAATCATGTTCTGGAACAGGGATCCCGGCTACACCGGCTCGTTCTCGCAGACCGGATCGCCCTTTGTCGTCATGAGCATGCTCCGCCGCTTCTGGGCAGTCCTCTTCCAGGGCCGCGACAGCCAGATCTGGCTAAACTCCTGCTTCTCGCTCAAACAGCTCACCTCAAGGTGCGAGGGGATGAAGGAAGAGCAGATGTCCTTCCTCATCGAGAGGATGCTCAAGTTCTATTTCTTCAGGACCGAGAGGGCCGCGAGAGGCCCGAGGCTCCCCAACAGGCAGCTTCTCCTCACGAAGCTCATTCACAATGAGAACGTCGAGGCAATGGTGCAGCAGCGGGCCGCTGAGAAGGACGAGAGCGTGGAGGCCGCGAGGAAGGAGGCCTACGCCATCGCGGACGAGATGGCGGCAGACTTCTCCTTCGGCCTCATCAGGTTCATCAACAAGACCTTCGGCGTCATCCTCAAGATGCTCTACCGCCAGGTGAACATCAGCGGCACCGAGACGGTGAGGAGCCTCATCAAGCAGGGGCACGAGATCATCTACATTCCCTGCCACCGGAGCCACATGGACTACCTGCTGCTCTGCAGCGTGTTCTACAACGAGGGGCTCATGCCGCCGCACGTCGCGTCCGGCATCAACCTCAACTTTTTCCCCATGGGGCCCATCATCAGGCGCTGCGGCGCGTTCTTCCTCAGGAGGAGCTTCCACGGCGACGAGTTCTACACCACGATATTCCGGGAATACGTCAATCTCCTCTGCACCAACTACTACCCGATGGAGTTCTTCATCGAGGGCACCAGGTCAAGGAGCGGCAGGCTCCTGCCCCCGAAGACCGGCCTCCTCTCGATGATCGTCGAGAACCAGCTCAGGAACCCCTCGCGCCCGATAACGGTCGTTCCCGTATACCTCGCCTACGAGCATGTCATGGAGATAGGCTCCTATGTGAAGGAGCTCTCCGGCGCGAGGAAGCAGGCCGAGAACGTCTGGCAGATCCTCTCAATTCCGGGGAAGCTCAGGAACTACGGCCAGGGCTACGTGAACTTCGGCCGCCCGCTTGAGATCCACAGCATGCTGGACACGCTCTCCCCGGGCTGGAAGACCGCTGCGGCCGAGGGCCGCACGAAGCCTGACTGGCTCCGGAAGTCGGTCGACACCATGGGCGAGGGCGTCATGTTAGGGCTCGCGGACAGCGCCGTGGTGAACGGGCTCACCCTCTCGGCGCTTGTCCTCCTATCAAGCCCCAAGTTCGCGGTGAGCCGCGCTGACACCGAGCGCGATCTCACGAAGCTCGCAAGGCTCCTCCGCCTCACGACAACGAGCAAGTTCATCCGCTTCCCCATAGACGAGGGCGACACGCTGATGAGGCAGGCTCTGGAACTGCATGAGTTCCGGCCGGTAAGCTCCGCCGCGGGCGACTCTTTCGATCTCGACTACAAGGAGTACATCCGGCTCACCTACTACCGGAACAACATCATCCACCTGTATGTCATTCCGTCGCTCATCATGAGGATTTTCGCCAATACGGAGAAAATCGACAAGGAGGAGCTCGTCCGCTGCGCAAGCATCGTCTATCCGTTCCTCCGGCGCGAATTCTTTGCTGACCTCGGCACTCCCATGGAGGCAGGCCTGAGGCGCTGCATAGGCGCGCTTATAAAGATTGAGCTCATCGAGGAGCTCAACGGCTGCTACCAGATGCAGAAGAAGGCTGACCGGCAGTTCGCGCTGATGCTCTCCGCGGTCTGTGAGGAGACGCTCCTCCGCTACGGCATCATCATTGACACGCTCTCTGACATCGGGCCCAAGGAACACGACACAGTAATTACCCGGTGCGTTGAGCAGGCGCAGCTCCTCACAGTCATGAACGGCAGGAAGCGCGCGCCGGAGTTCTTCGACAAGACCGTCTTCATCGAGGCGCTCGCCACCATGAAGGATGAGTGCTATATAACCGAGGATAAGAACGGACTGATTGCGCTCAACCGCGAGAAGCTCGCCGAGTTCTCGGAAATCGTCAAGCCGCTTATCGCGAACGCCAGGCGCGACATGTGGAAGAGCACCTTCCATTTCGACTCTGACGCCTGATTGCCATTATGCCTATAATGCTCCCCGTTCAGGCTTATGGGGAGCAATCATGTCAGAAGAATCAGCAGAGGCTGCCGTCTCGGAAAACGAGCGGAACATGGCAGTATTCCGCGCGGGATACGTTGGCATAGCCACCAATATCGCCCTCGCCGGCGTCAAGGCATTCATCGGCCTCGCGGCAAACTCCATCTCCGTTGTCCTTGATGCGGTGAACAACCTGAGCGACGCGGTCTCCTCAGTCGTCACCATCATCGGGACAAAATTCGCCTCCGCCGAGGCCGACAGGGATCATCCCCTTGGGCATGGGCGCATCGAGTACCTCGCCGCGCTTACTGTCGCCGGCCTCGTTCTTTGGGCAGGCATCACGAGCCTTATCGAGTCAGCGAAGAAAATCGCCGAACCGGTTACGCCTGAGTACTCGCTGGCGGCGCTTATCGTCATTGCCGTCACCATCCTCGTGAAAATCGCCCTGAGCCGCTACGTGAAGAGGACCGGCCTCCGGGTAAAGAGCACCTCGCTGGTCGCCGCGGGAACCGACGCCGGCTATGACGCCATCATCTCCGCGTCGGTACTCGCCTCCGCCATATTCTTCAACATCACCGGCATCAGCCTCGAGGCTTGGCTCGGCCTCCTCATCGCCCTGTTCATCATCCGTTCAGGCATCGAGCTCATAACCGAGACGCTAAACGACATTCTGGGGAAGAGAACCGATGCCGCACTCTCTAAGGACATCAAGACGGCCATAAAGGAAGAGCCGCAGGTAATGGGCGCCTACGATCTCTATATCTTCAACTACGGCCCCGGCCTCGACTACGCCACCGTGCATATCGAGATCCCGGACACCATGACCGCGCACGAGATTGACCAGCTCGAAAGGAAGATCACAGTCAGCATAAAAAAGAAGTTCGGCATCATACTCACCGGCATCGGCATCTACGCCGTAAGCAGCGGCGACACTGAGATCATGGTCATGAGGGAGAAAGTGAGCGAGGCTGTGCTTGCCCATAAGTACGCGCTCGGCGTCCACGGCTTCTTCGCAGATCTCAAGGAAAAGGAAATCGCCTTTGACGCGGTCATTGACTTCAGCATAGACAAACGGGAGGCTGTACAGGAGCTGACTGAGGAGATCGTGAAGCTTTATCCTGGCTTTACGGTGAGAATCAGCCCGGACTGCCACATTACGGACTGAGCCGCAGAAAGGAATAACAGAAAGCCTGCCGCTATACAGGTGCTCCCCTTAGGATTGCGGCATGGCAATTTTCAATTCGGGCTGACAGTTTTCAAGAGGACAGCTCTTCAGCAATGGTCCAGCCTGCAGACTCAAGTATCCCCTGACTGACTATAGGGAATGCCGGCGATCCGACCCAGGGCAGCATCCTGACCTGCAGCCAGGCAATGAGCTTGTTCGGATGCTCATGCTTCAGGATTGCGTCTTTTGCGAGACGTTCGGCATCTCTTTCGGTGATGCACACATTAAAGACCTTGGCAAGTTCCGACGCCATACATTCTGCCTTACCAATGATGGCAGCATAGCCAGGAACAGCCACCGGAACATGCACGACATTCACGATGGCTGCCAGATCTGCGTATCTGCGGATAATCTCCGCACACCTGGTCTTCTCTTCTTCGGTCATAGACATAGCAGATTCTCCTAACATATTGATCCAGAACTGCAGTCATGCACTCAGCCAGGCTGTGCCTATCCTCTCCATGACTCTGCGCGTCCGAACCTCTTTCTTAAGGCTGCGGCTCTGCGATGCGCGCGTTTCAGCAGCCAGCCGCGCTTATCCTAAAGATCCTTCACCGCGCCAGTCAACTGTTCGGTGCATACCGGCGGCCTTCTTGAGGACAGCTCATCAGCCATAAGCCATCCAGCAGATTCGATGATGAAAGCACTGTCTGCCGGCTTTGCAAACTGACCGGGAAATGGCTGCGCTTTGCTTTGTTCCATCAGCTTCTTTTTCAATGCCTCAGTAGCGAGGCTCCAGGCCTCGCTTTCAGTAATTGAGAGGCCAAAAACTGTTATGAAGTGACTATTGTCAAGGTTCGCGATATCTAACCTTGTCTATTTTCTACGTTCGCGATTTTCATCTTCTGTTCCTCATACCTGTTC
>ONIT01000120.1 GCA_900317945.1 uncultured Pseudomonadota bacterium | reverse complement strand
ATAAATGAGAATGTTCCAGAACTCTGCGGAGCGGAGGTTATTGAAATCAAGGGTGCCGTAGCTCATCCCCTCATCCGCCGGCAGGGATATGCTCCTTCCTGCAAGCAGATCCTGCATGCGGTCAGCGTCCTCCGGGGCAAGACGCGGCATAAACCCGGCAACGAAATTGCTGCTGGTCGTGAGGTTCCAGTGGGATTTTGGTCTGACTGATGCAGGATCGCTGCTTCGGCACAGCTCCTTGACGTGGCCCGTGATATCCCACGGGCAGAAGAGGACCTCTCCGCCTATGCTGTAGCCGTCATACCAGCCTGAGGCCTTCTCGTACAGTTCCCCGAAGCCGTAATACCCAAGCATGGACCTCACCTCATCCGGCGTGAAGCCGATGGCGGCGCTGAGGCCGTTTCCCAGGGCAAGCACAGTGTCAATGCAGAGTCCGTTCACCCCGGCGAAAATCGCTTCCCCTGTGGCAGGGAGGCACCCTGTCAGAATGACCTTGCAGATGTCATCGCGGTCCCTGAGGGCTCTGTTCAGCATTGTCCCGACAACGCAGCTCATCTGCTCATATTACCCTGTCATGGCAGCTTTCTGAAGAGGCACGTCGTACTCGTCGATGAGCAGCACGGGCTTCCTGCCGCAGTGCCGGAACAGTGCGCTGCAAATCGTAACGAGCGATGACTGAAGGGTTTTTATGGCCTCTGCGGTGCCGGAGCAGAGCAGATCATCGTCAAGCAGCCTGGAGAACACTTTTTTCTCATCGGCATGCAGAGTTCTGCTGTCCTTCAGCCATGAGAAGCGGGAGGCGAGACGACAGATGATATCCCCGAGCAGATCGCAGGCGTTTCTGAAATTAATCCCGTCTGTATCCTTGAGCGAGAGCGCGACCACCGGGTACTGCCCCATATGCTGCTCGCAGAACCCGCGGTCCGCGGTTACCTTCAGTCCCCGGAAGAGCTCCTGCTGCCTTGATGTGTCGCCGTGATGCTGGTAGTCCATCTCAAGGAAACTTCGCAGCGTGGTCATGGTCAGGGTCTTGCCGAAGCGCCGCGGACGGAGCAGCAGGAATCTCCTGTCTGTGCCTAAAAAGAGAGGTTTCAGGTACTGTGTCTTGTCAGCATAGTAGATTCCGCTCTGGCGCAGGATTTCGAAATCGTCCTCGCCTGCTCTTGGTATGAGCCGCGGCTGGTTCTGCACTTTCTCCGTCATCTGTACCCCCTGAACCTTTATGCCTGCATGCCTGACAGGAGTTTCATTTCATTCTGTCAGAAACAGCCTTATTCTAGCAGAAGAGGCAGTAAGCCGGACTCCGCCTGGGCCTGCATGCGAGGCGTGTCCGCAGTCAGAGCAGAAACCCGGATGGTTCCAGGTACCTGCCTGTACCATGGTTTTTCATGCGAGGACGCGCAAATCCGCGGGGAGATCGCGCCGCTGTTATATAATGCGCGCATCAGGCACTCCGTAAGCAGGACTCAGATACCAGGCGGGTGCATCTTGTTTTTGTCACAGGGTTTTAACATGCGAACCAGCAACTATCTTCTCTCAACTCTGAAGGAGTCTCCGGCAGAAGCCGTATTGGAAAGCCACAAGCTCATGGTCAGGGCCGGCTACATCAGAAAACTCGCGTCAGGCCTCTACACCTGGCTGCCGACAGGTCTTGCCGTCCTGAAGAAGGTCGAGGACATCATCCGCGACGAGATGGCGAAGGCCGGCTGCGTCGAGCTCCTGATGCCGTTCGTGCAGCCTGCGGACCTCTGGAAGGAGTCAGGACGCTGGATCCACTACGGCCCGGAGCTCTGCCGCTTCAAGGACCGCCACAATGTTGACTTCGTGCTGGGTCCCACCCACGAGGAGGTCATCACCGCCCTTGCGAGGAACGAGATCAAGAGCTACAAGCAGCTCCCGCTCAACCTCTACCACATCCAGACCAAGTTCCGCGATGAGATCAGGCCCCGCTTCGGCGTAATGCGCGCCCGCGAGTTCATCATGAAGGACGGCTACTCCTTCGACCTCACCACCGAGGGCCTGCAGAAGTCCTACCGGAAGATGTACCGCGCCTACTCCAACATCTTCACGAGGCTCGGCCTCGACTTCCGCGCTGTTCAGGCTGACACCGGCTCAATCGGAGGATCCTCCTCCCATGAGTTCCAGGTGCTCGCCGACGCAGGAGAGGATGTCGTCGCATTCGCCTCGGAGTCCGACTACGCGTCGAACATTGAGCTCACCGAGTGCCTCGAGCCGAAGACCCCGCGCGCTCCCGCAACAAAGCCCATGGGCACCGTACCGACCCCGGGATGCCACACCGTTGACAAGGTTGCAAACCTCCTCAAGGTTCCCGCGAACACCATCGCAAAGACCCTCGTGGTCGTAGGCGAGAAGAAAGATCCCGAGGACAAGGGCCCCGCCCCGCTCATCGCCATCGTGCTCTGCGGCAACCAGACCCTGAACGAGGTCAAGTGCGAGAAGATTGAGGGAGTGAAGGCTCCGCTCGAGTTCGCAACCTCCGATCAGATCAATGCGTTCCTCGGCTGCCATCCGGGCTCAATCGGCCCCGTGAAGTTCCCCGGCAAGATCGTCGTCGACCGCACCGCCGCCCACATGGCTGACTTCTACTGCGGAGCGAACCGTGACGGCGAACACCTTTCCGGTGTCAACTGGGACAGGGATGTTCCGGAGTACACCGTCGCTGACGTCCGCAACATCGAGGAGGGAGACCCGAGCCCTGACGGACACGGCACCATCGTCCTCAAGCGCGGAATCGAGGTCGGCCACATCTTCGCCCTCCACACCAAGTACTCCGACGCGATGCAGTGCACTGTCCTCAATGAGGAGGGAAAGCCCGTCAACATGGAGATGGGCTGCTACGGAATCGGCGTCACCCGCGTTGTCGCGGCGGCTGTCGAGCAGCACCACGATGAGAACGGCATCATCATGCCGGAGACCATCGCTCCGTTCAACGTAACCATCGTCCCGATGAACATGAAGAAGTCGGAGAAGGTACGCGATTTCTGCGAGAAGGCCTATAAGGAGCTTACCGCAGCCGGAATCGATGTCCTCTTCGATGACAGGTCCGAGCGCCCGGGCGTAATGTTCGCCGACATGGAGCTCATCGGTGCTCCGAGGATGCTCGTGGTCGGAGACCGCGATCTTGAGAAGGATCAGGTTGAGATCAGGTACCGCGCATCAGGCGAGAGAAAGTCCGTCAGCGCTGAAACCGCGGTCAGCGAGATCATCAGCGAGGTAAAGGCCGCGCTCGGCGAGCTCAACTCAAAGGCAAAGCCGCAGGAAGAGTAACCGCGGCCAACTCAAGGCATCATGTATGAAAGAGCCTCCGTTCCGCAAGGGAACGGGGGCTTTTTTGCCCATTCTTCAGATAACGTGAAACTCTGGTTTTCCAGAAAAAATCGTATGGAAGAGCCGGATTAGCGAACCGGAGGATCCTCGTTCCTGCCGGCCGGAGGCTTCCTGTTCCTGCTGATAACCCTTTCAATCATAGCCTGGCATCTGTCCCAGCTTTCCTCGTCAGCGAAGGTGAATACGCTGACAGGCAAATCTGCCCGGACTTCTGCAAGGGATTTTTCCTGATAAATCGCACTGGCAAGAGCAATGGCCCTGCCCAGGTCCTGGGCCCGGTACTCGGGATTTATATAATCGGCTAACGGATCATTGAAGCATACCTCAACGGCCCCATCGGGAATTATGCCGTCTTCTGCTGTCTCAACGGTGCTGCCCCAGACTTTTAAAACATCGTTGGCGTCCGGAGCTTCCTCATGGCAGTCACTCCAGTTCTCTGTGAATTCAACAACATTTTTCTCGGGAATGTAATATGCCACCTTATGGCCTACCTTGAGGTCATCGAGCTGCTTTTTGTACACGCTTTTAACGAAAAACCTGTCAGTATCGATATTCCGGGCTGCCAGATTATTGATTTCTCCGTAAGAACCTTCAGCGCTCCTGCTGTCATCCGGATGCTGTGCTGTCTGAGTAACCCCCTTCCCGATATCGGCGTTAACTTCTTCTCTGGTACAGCCGTCCCTGCCGCTTTCCTGCTCCCGGCGTTTTTCTGCTATTTTTTCTTGCCGTTTCTGTATTTTCTCATCTTCCTTTGTCAGTCTTTTTTCTTCCGTCTGCTGCTGTTCTTCACTCTGCTGTCTCTCTCTTTCTTCCTTTGCTGTCTGCCGTTTATCTTCTGCCTCCTCATCTGTCAGGCGGTGCACATCAATCTTTTCAAGGAATTCAGTAAAATGCTGGGAATCAGGCACGTCCGGACCACGTCCGAGTACACGTGTTATCCGGACAAAATGAGCTCCGCCTTTCCTTATTCTCTCTTCTTCAGGATCTGACGCCTGATGCTTTTCACCTCTGTCAACTCCATGATGCGCACCACTGCCACTGAACAAATCAGTGAGCCCGTTGCTGCCACCGTAGACAGCCATGATTTCATGAGTATCGTTGCTTATGGCATCAGCCATTTTCTCATTCAGTCTGTTGATGAAATCCCAGTCCTCACGGTAAAGTTCAGGCTCAACAGGGAATTTAAGACAGTTTCTGTATGCATCCGCGTAACCGTCCAGAATCCCCTTTATCAGCAGCTCTTTATGTGCCATATACTCATCAGTCTCACGGCCCTTCTGGATGGAGGAGACTTCCTGAATCAAATCAATCACAAAGGTATTGATCAGTCTGTCATAATTCTGCTTGTTTCCCAAGAGTCGGTGCAGGTCACCACCTGATTCCTCAATGGCGCCAAAAGTGCTGTAGTTGACAAGATTGGCAAGAATCCCGGGCAGCAGCTTCATGGCATTAACCACACCTTTGTTCTTCACCATGCCTTCTATTTTTGATATATTTATAGAGAAGATATCATCTTCCATGTTATAAATGCTTTTTCTGTCAGCTGCTGACTTTAAGGTTCCGTCAGCGATAACGTGTACTGCCTCGATAATGTCCTGACTTGCAGACTCCATATCAGAAAGGATTTCAGGCTTTACCTTGATTCTTTCTACTAAGTCATATCTTAAATCAGACAGTTCGTCAGGATTCAGAATCGGATTATTGTAATGCACCAAACAGCTCAGAATCACTGCCACACCATTTATCTCACATGCAACAAGCCTGTTTGATGCATCAAGATTCCTAGCAATGCAACCTTTCAGTTCTCCACCAAGATACCCTTCTTCCACGTTTGGATAATGGACGGTCTTGCCTATTTCACTGTCATTGATTCCAGGCTTCTGGATCATATCAGCAAGGACTGCAGATAAGCGGAACAAAAGCTCATAGGCCTTAGTGTCTTTGTCTGCAAGCATTTGGATGGTTCTGTACTCATGAGCAGCATCATTAGAAAAGACAATCTTCATTTTTTTGAGCCGAGTATTCTTAAGACATCTTCAGGAGTCAGGTTCTTCATCATTTTCTTAGCACTTTCCAGACATTCCCTGTTTTTTTGTTTTTCAATTTCTAATTTCATCTTTCTCTGCCTTTCATATTCTTCAGGATGAGTTCTTTCAAATTCCAGTTCAGCCTGAAATTTCTTCCTCATTCTTGCTTTGGCTAGCACCGACAGATAGCTCTTGACAGGTTCCCTTGTAATCTCGAGATGCAGGTCATCCATGATGCTTATATCGTGCTCGTACCTGTACACGAGTATGAATGCGAGCGCGTCATCGCTCTCTGCGGTATAGTTCATTTCATGTGTCAGGGACGCAATCGATACCATATTCCTGATTTCCGGAACCCGTTCTTTTATGAAGGCGATCTTCTCTTCAGTGGTTTTGTCCCTTACCTGATCCAGCAACGCCTTATATTGTTTCTCATATCCAAGAGTCTCGGCTTTGGAGTCCTCGTAGCTCACGTGAGCCAGATCCTTTGCGGAAGGAAGGTTTAACGGCTCAAGCTCATAAAGTCTGTCATGTATTTCTGCCAGACTTGGCATCTTTTGATTTGTCATAATGCGCCTCACAAAAGTCAGTAAAGAAAGCAACGTGCATGCTGAAAGTTCTGTCTTTATGCCTGAATCCTGAGCTCAGCCTCTGCTTCTACTACTACAGTAACTAAAACTATCATTTTCCACACATTTGGTCAATATTTATCCTGATTAAAATGGGTCAATCATTTTTTCTGTGTGGCCAGGGACCCAACCACCTGCCTTCAGTGATTTAAAAATTGCATAAAAAAAGGCCTCACTTTATGATCGAGATACACCCACCACGATGATCGACAATCAAAAGGAGACCCTATGGCCGATTATAGCCAAACTGCCTCTGCAGGACAATCCACTGCTGAATCCGACTGCTGCTATCTCCGCATCCCTTCCATCCTGCCTGGTTTCATCTACGATGATGAAACGACGGAACATACGTCCGAATCCGGACGTGAAGTCTACTGGTTCGAAGGCAAGCTCAGGATGCCTGAGGAAGAGTTAGTCTGCAAATGCGGATGCAGGATGCACCGCAACCAGAAGAGCAATGTTCATCTCCGTCATATACCGATAGGCGGAGCATTCACCGATATATGCGTTGAGCATTACCAGCTCCGCTGTCCTAAATGCCATGCGACCAAAAACCAGAACATCAGGTTCAAGGCTCCAGGCCACAGGATAACGAATGCTCTGTACAACAGAACCCGTGACCTGCTTGCCTGGGGATTTACCAACAAGTCTGTGGCAATGCTTACCGGCCTTGGGCAGAACACAGTCAAGGAGATTGACAAGGAGCGGCTGCAGGAGCTTTACACCATCGATGGCAAGAAGCTGAGAAAACCGGAAAGGCAGGCCAGGTATCTGGGCATTGACGAATTCCTGCTGCACCACGGGCACCGGTATGCCACTCATATCACCGACCTGGAGACCGGCCATGTTCTGTGGATTCAGCCGGGCAAGAAGAAGCAGGTCGTCTATGACTTCATAGAGTTCGTCGGAGATGACTGGATGAAGGGCGTGAAGGCTGTGGCATGCGACATGAACTCGGATTTCCAGGACGCGTTCGAGGAGAAATGCCCTCACCTGGAGATTGTCTTTGATTACTTCCATGTCGTGAAGAACTTC
>ONIT01000052.1 GCA_900317945.1 uncultured Pseudomonadota bacterium | reverse complement strand
CAGAGGTCTTATCTTCCTCTTTCCTGACAGTGCCCACACAGATTGTCCTGTCCAACTTGTTAAAGAACCTGTTGCTCTTGCTGAGCGACAACAGGCGTGCATTATACGCTGAATTCTGAGAGACGCAACAGTTTTTTGATCTTTTTCGTAAAATTTTTCAGAAATGGCGTCCACACGCCATTCTTCAAATTCAATAAACGTTCATTTTTCCCCACTGAAACAGCATTTTCCGTAAAGTGATCCCCACCTGTATATTTTTCATCCTTTATATTCATCCTTTTCGTAGTTCATTTCCTTAGTGAAAATGGTAAACTCATGCCTAAGAGTTTCTTTCCTATATGGAGCATCTATAAATGGCTGTAAAACCTTTCTGTCTCATCATCATGGACGGCTGGGGTCATAATGAGGATCCCTGGTTCAACGCTGTAGCACACGCAAAAACCCCCAATCTTGACGCGCTGACCGCCAACTATGCAAACACCATCATCGCAGCCTCTGGCAGCGATGTCGGCCTTCCCGAGGGCCAGATGGGAAATTCCGAGGTCGGCCATACCAACATCGGCGCAGGCCGCATCGTCTACCAGGAGCTCACCCGCATCACCAAGGCCATCAAGGACGGTGACTTCTTCAAGAACGAGGTTCTCTGCAGCGCTGTTGACAAGGCAGTAAAGGCAGGCAAGGCAGTGCACATCATGGGACTCATGAGCCCGGGCGGAGTTCACAGCCATGAGGACCATATCGCTGCCATGATTAAGCTCGCAGCCGAGAGGGGCGCCCAGCAGATTTACCTGCACGGCTTCCTTGACGGCCGTGATGTTGCGCCGCGCAGCGCTCAGTCATCCATTGACCGCTTTGACAAGCTCTTTGCAGCGCTCGGCAAGGGAAGGATTGCATCCATGGTAGGACGCTACTTCGCCATGGACAGAGACAACCGCTGGGATCGCGTGCAGCAGGCCTATGATCTGCTTACCCTCGGCAAGTCAGAGTTCCCTGCATTCCGGAGCGCATCTGACGCGCTGAAGGCTGCCTATGACCGCGGAGAGAACGATGAGTTCGTCAAGGCATCAGTCATCGGCGAAACTCCTGCCACCGTCAATGACGGCGACGCTGTAATCTTCATGAACTTCCGCGCAGACCGCGCCCGCCAGATTACCCGCGCCTTCGTCAACCCTGACTTCAGCAATTTCGCAAGGGAGAAGGTTCCCGCGCTCGCTGATTTCGTCATGCTGACCCAGTACGCAGCAGACATCAAGACCGCCTGCGCATATCCTCCTGAAGATCTCGTCAACACCTTCGGCGAGTGGGTTTCCAAGCACGGCAAGAAGCAGCTCCGCATCTCCGAGACCGAGAAGTACGCTCATGTAACCTTCTTCTTCAACGGCGGAAAGGAGAAGCCCTTCGACGGCGAGGACCGCACCCTTATCAACAGCCCCAAGGTCGCTACCTACGACCTGCAGCCTGAGATGAGCTCCAAGGAGCTGACCGAGAAGCTCTGCGCTGCCATCGAGAGCGGCAAGTACGACTACATCATCTGCAACTATCCTAACGGAGACATGGTCGGCCATACCGGCGTCTTCGAGGCTGCCGTAAAGGCCTGCGAGGCTGTTGATGACTCCATCGGCAAGGTAATCGCCTCCCTGAAGAAGGTTGGCGGAGAGTGCCTGATCACCGCGGATCACGGCAACTGCGAGCGCATGAAGGACAAGACCACCGGACAGCCCTACACCGCGCACACCAACCTTCCTGTTCCCCTGATCTACTTCGGCAGGAAGGCAAAGGCGCTCGAAGGCGGCAGGCTCTCCGATCTTGCCCCTACCATGCTTTCCCTTACCGGAATGGAAATCCCCAAGGAAATGACCGGCAGGCCTCTTATTACCCTTGAGTAAAAATCAGAAGGATTAAGAAGTCCAAGTGATGAGAAACCGCAGGCACAACAAAGCAGCCGGATGTTTGGCCGCCCTGATTGCTGCCTGCGGTATTTTCATATCCGATTCAGCCTCCGGCGCCTCAGACGTCACCGGAAGCAGCCTCGACGATGTCCGCAGGGAAATCGGCGAGCACAGAACACGGGCCGAGAGCAACGAGAGGGATCTCAACTCGGTCCGCAGTGAAATTGAGACAAACAGAAAGGAGTCAGAGCGCATCACGAGGCAGCTGAGCTCAGATCAGAAGCGCATCGACTCCATCTCAGAAAGCCTTTCCCAGATCAATGAGAAGATAAGGAGCCTCGAGGAGCAGAAGGAAAGGCAGAAGGACATGATCGCGAGGCAGCTTGTTGAGGCATACAAGATCGGCAAAAACGATTACCTCAAGCTTGTCCTCAGCCAGAAGGATCCTGCCGCCACCGACCGCGCCCTTGAGTACTACCGCTACATCAATGAGGCGAGGGTACAGGCCGTCAGGGACATTGAGAAGACCGAGGCCGAGCTACGCGAGGCCCTCAAAAAGAGATCCGACGAGAGCAGGGAGCTGCAGAAGCTGCAGGACAGGCGCCGCTCCGACATCAAAAAGCTCAGCGAGATCAAGGAAAGGAAAAAGGCAGCTGAGAAGTCACTCAGCGAGTCCCTCAAGGAAGAGCGCAGCGAGATTGCCCGTCTTGAGGAGGACGAGCGTCAGATCCAGGGATACCTGGTAAAGCTCGAGGAAGAGCGGAAAGCAAAGGAAAAGGCCGAGAAGGAAAGACTCGAGAAGCTGAAGGCCGAGCAGGAAAGGACCGCAAGGCTGAAGGCAGAAGAGGAGCGGAAGAGAAAGGCCGAGGAGGCCGGAAGGAAGAAGAGAGAGGAGCAGGAGAAGGCAGAACGCCTAGCCGCTGAGCAGCAGAGGAAGGAGGCTGAGCTGGCCGCGGCTGAAAAGGCCCGGGAGATCAGGCGGCACTCCCTCTCCTGGCCGTCAACCGGACAGGTGCTCAACAAGTTCGGCAGCATCAGGAGCGGACAGGTAAGGTGGAAAGGGCTCCTTTTCAGCACCGGCAACAATCTCGTGAAGGCCGCCGGCAGCGGAACAGTCGTCATGGTAACCTCGATGAAGCGTCTCGGGACCGTGATTATCGTGGAGCATGGCGGCGGATTCATCTCAATCTACTGCAACAATCTCAACTCCCTCAAGAAGCAGGGAGATCATGTGGAGCAGGGGGAGCTCATAGGATACACCGGCAGCAGCCAGGGCCTGTACTTTGAGCTCCGGAAGGACGGAGAGTCAGTAAGCCCTGCTGAATACCTGAGGAGAAGATAATGAGGCTGACAGTCTTTCACAACATCGCAGTCGCGGACATATACCGGAAATCGCTTGCCCGCCTTACAGAAGGCGAGGATCTTCCTCAAAAGGAAGGCCTTGATCTGCACTATGCCATCTATAACGGAGGCATTCTGGGGCTTTCCGTAACGGACGGGAGCCGGCTGCTCTTCATCAAGGTTCTTGACATCACGAGAAGGCGCGGGGTCGGCGCATACCTTTATGCGGAGACAGTGAAGTTTGTCAGGAAAAAGTGCGGCACGGAGCTTCAGGATGAGACGGCTGCCGGGCTCGCACATGACAGCGCCTGGGAGAGCTTTGTCTCGAGCAGCGCTGTCAGGGAATGCCTTTCGTTCGGCTCATAGCAACAAAAAGGCTGTTTCACCGAAATCAGTCTGCGCCGAGCTCCGGTCCATGGTAGGATGACTCGGTCTCCACATGCTCGGTGACATCGACGACCTTGAGCTTCTCCTCCGGGAAATAGAGGTTCATCTGGCGCTGCAGCGACTCGGAGAGCGTTATGTTCACCGAGGCGCAGCCGACGCATCCTCCATGGAACCTGACTGACACGGTTCCGTCATTCACGCCCTCAAGCTCGACCGAGCCGCCGTGGAGCGCAAGCGAAGGGTTGATCTTGGTCATGATGACGAACTTCACCCTGTCCGCGATCGGACGGTCCTTTGCAAGCATGTCAAGCTTGATCTCAGGGGCCTTCAGCGTCAGGGTCTCGTTCTTGTAGCCGATGACGGCATTCTCAAGGTATGGTGCCGAGACCGGATCGACCACGATGTCGAGCCCGGGGAGAGACACATTGATATCCGCAGCGTCATAAAGGTTGGGCGGACAGAGGGCAACTCCGCAGTCAGCATCCTCCGTTCCCGGATGCTCGACAAAGACCCGGATTTTCGTTCCCTTGATCTGGGACGAGACTATTCCCGAGAGATATTTTACTGCTGCTTCGCTGACTGTTAACATGGGTGATCCTCCTTAACTGCCCCTTTCTACTCTATGGGGCCGTTCCTGTCAACCTCAAGAGGCAAATCACGCCCTGATCCGGATCCGCACGCCGTTTTTCATACGCAATCATTACATTTTGATCAATAGACTTGACCCGGAAAATTTCATATAATCCGGGTGTTCGAGTTGTTCTTCTATTGGAGATTTTAGATGTCATTTTTTAAGGATGATCTGAAAAAGTACGGTATTACCGGCGTTAAGGAAGTTGTTTACAACCCTTCTTATGATCAGCTGTTCATGGAAGAGACTGATCCTTCTCTGACCGGCTATGACAAGGGCCAGGTAACCGAGCTCGGTGCCGTCAACGTAATGACCGGCGTTTACACCGGACGTTCCCCCAAGGACAAGTTCTTCGTTCTCGATGACACCAGCAAGGACACCGTATGGTGGACCACCCCTGAGTACAAGAACGACAACAAGCCTCTTTCTCAGGACAGCTGGAAGGAAGTCAAGAAGATCGCTGCCGAGGAGCTCTCCAACAAGGATAAGCTCTATGTTATGGATGCTTTCTGCGGCGCCAACGAGAACACCCGCATCAAGATCCGTTTCGTAATGGAAGTTGCATGGCAGGCTCATTTCGTCAAGAACATGTTCATCCGTCCTACCGAGGAAGAGCTCGAGAACTTCGGTGAGCCTGACTTCGTCATCCTCAACGCCTCCAAGGCAAAGGTAAAGAACTTCAAGGAGCTCGGACTCAACTCTGAGACCGCTGTTGTCTTCAACCTTACCGAGAAGATGCAGGTCATCATCAACACCTGGTACGGCGGCGAGATGAAGAAGGGCATGTTCTCCTACATGAACTACCGTCTGCCTCTCATGGGCATGGCTTCCATGCACTGCTCCGCAAACACCAGCATGGACGAGAAGGAGACCGCAATCTTCTTCGGTCTGTCCGGAACCGGCAAGACCACCCTCTCCACCGACCCGAAGCGCAAGCTTATCGGCGATGATGAGCACGGCTGGGATGATGACGGCGTATTCAACTTCGAAGGCGGCTGCTACGCTAAGGTTATCAACCTTTCCAAGGAGAGCGAGCCTGATATTTACAATGCCATCAGACACAACGCCCTCCTCGAGAACGTAACTGTTGACGCTAACGGCAAGATTGACTTCGCTGACAAGTCCGTAACTGAGAACACCCGTGTTTCTTATCCTATCTACCACATCAAGAACATCGTAAAGCCTGTTTCTCACGCTGCTCCTGCCACCAAGGTAATCTTCCTCTCCGCAGATGCATTCGGCGTTCTGCCTCCTGTATCAGTTCTTGATCCTGAGCAGACCCAGTACTACTTCCTCTCCGGCTTCACTGCAAAGCTTGCAGGAACCGAGCGCGGAATCACTGAGCCTACCCCGACCTTCTCCGCTTGCTTCGGACAGGCATTCCTTTCCCTCCATCCGACCAAGTACGGCGAGGAGCTCGTCAAGAAGATGCAGAAGTCCGGCGCCAAGGCTTACCTCGTAAACACCGGCTGGAACGGAACCGGCAAGCGTATCTCCATCAAGGATACCCGCGGCATCATCGATGCGATCCTCGACGGCTCCATCGACAAGGCTGAGACCAAGAAGCTTCCTATCTTCAACCTCAGCATCCCTACCGCTCTTCCTGGCGTTGACACCAACATCCTCGATCCCCGCGACACCTACAAGGATGCTTCCGAGTGGGAGACCAAGGCTAAGGATCTCGCTGGCAGGTTCATCAAGAACTTCGTCAAGTACGCGAACAACGAGAAGGGCAAGTCTCTTGTAAAGGCTGGTCCTCAGCTCTAATCCGGCTCTGAGCGGCACAGCCCGCAGATGAGATTCATAAGGCAGATCTAAATGATCTGCCTTTTTCATTCACGGAAAAGGTAAAACCCGATGTACCACACCATGATTATCACCAGGGACGGCTACAACATGCTGAAGGAAGAGCTTGACTATCTCTGGCTCATCAAGCGCCCCCTCATCACTGAGAAGGTCGCCTGGGCGGCAAGCCTCGGAGACCGCAGCGAGAATGCCGACTACCAGTACAACAAGAGGCTTCTCCGGCATATAGACAGCCGCGTGCGCTACCTCAAGGTCACCATGAGCAACATCAAGGTGGCAGACTACCGTCCAGAGCAGGAAGGCACGGTCTATATCGGCGCCTACGTCGAGATCGAGAATGACGACGAGACCAAAAAGCTCAGCTTCAGGATTGTGGGCGAGGACGAGCTCTTCGGGCGCTCCGACGTCATCACGGTCGACTCGCCGATGGGGAAGGCGCTTCTCGGGAAAAAGGTCGATGACGAGGCCGCTGTCGAGACGCCGGGCGGAACAAGGTACTGGTACGTGAGCTCCATCAGCTACCGCCCGCGCGTGAAGCGCCGCGTGGCTGTCGGGGACTATGTTGATCTTGAGTGCCGTGACGAGACCAGGAACAAAACCGTCCTTATCACTGAAACACCAGCTGACTCAGAATTCGAGAATGCCAGACGCTCTTCACCATGAAGGACGGCCTTAAGGAAGAGCCCTGGTGGATAGAGAGAATAGGAAAGACGCCGGAGCCCGACAAGAGCGAGTATCTTCCGACGAGCAGGGTAAGCTAAAGATAGATGCTGAGCGAGCGGCTTGCTCCGCTCATCACTGATGAGTTCATGTAGCGGCCGCTTATAACGGAACGCCTGTGCTGCATCTCCGGGGAAATGTCGAGCTTCGAGAAGCCGCCCGGAGTGCGCGACTCGCTGTCACTGCCGTCAGCACTGATTCCGGCTGCGTTCCCGGATCTTTCATCAATGTCAGAAAGCCGCGATGCGGAAACACCTTCTGCCCCTGACTCGGAGACTCCTGAGCCAGACTCAGCAGCGCCGGACTTTTCAGCATTCCCGGCTTTGTCAGCTGACTCAGAGCCCGATGCTTCCTGGGCTTTCTCTTCCGCGAGCTCAGCCCTGGCGGACGCCTCGATGCTCTTCGCCTTGGCGGCAACCGAACGGTCAGCAGATGATGGCTCTGCCGGAGCAAGGGCAGCGGCGTAGACCTGCTGCATCTTGCTGATGGTCTTCTCGGGAGTCGACTCCTCGGAGACCGAGATTTGGACGGATCCGTCTGTTATATATGATCTGCCGTCAGGCCCCTTCTCCTTTCCGTAGGAAGGCGCCGAGGCATACTGCCCGCCGACAGACTGGTGGCGGAGCTCATGGGTAATGACTTCCTTCTCACGGCTCTTGAGCTTGTCGACCTGCTTGATCTCCTGCTCGGTGAGCTCCTTGCCGTTGAGCGCGCGCTCAGTGCTGCCGGAGCCTCCGCGCTTCTCCGAGCCGGAGCCTGAATCAGATCCGGTGCCTGAGCCGCCCTCTTTGCCGTCTGAGCCGCGGCGCGAGTCATCAGATTGGCGCTCGTTAACCGCATAGGAGGACTCGCCGCCCTCCGCGTCCGACGGGGTATACCAGCTTCCCTGGACCTGGGAGGAGGAGTCGCCCCTCGCGCGCTCGCGCTCGGAGCCTGACGCACCGGTGTTATTTGATGACGAGCTCTCTGCAGGAGGCACAACAGGCTCCCTCGCCCCTGTCTCACGGGCGGCCTGCTCGGCCGCCGCGTGGAAATACAGCGGCGAGAAATTCTGAAAGCCTGCTGAACCCACATCAATCATTTCTGACCTCAGACCGTAATGTCAACCAGCGTTCCGATCATGTCGCTGTCCGCCTGAAGGACCTTTGCCGAGGCCTTTGCCTCGATCTCGGCCTCCGAAAGCCCGGTGACTCCTGAGACAAGGTCACCTTCCCTTCCGGGTGCTCCGGCGGGACGCTCAGTGACGGTCGCGCCGGCAATATCCGCGCGCCGGCAATATCCGCTGCGGCCCTGCCGGCATGGGCAAAGGAATTGCGCCATCCGTAGACACCGCTGGCAAAACCGCTGCCAATCGAAGATACTGACATAGACACTCCCTGATTTTAGATTATTCCCATTACTCTTAATATCAGATAGAATGAGACAAATCAAATCAGAGCTGTCGAAAATGTGATCTGATATGTGTTTTATTTTTAACCACCCGATTTTCCCCTCTTCCCTGAAAGCCCTGGCCATGCCACACCAGCCCTCCGGTGCGGCAGACGGCACCATCGTTCTGTATTAAAATCAGAGGAAACGAAAACGAATGAAGCAGCCAATGAACACCATAGACATCACCGGAGCACGCACCCACAACCTAAAGAACATCAGCCTCAGCATTCCGCGCGACAGGCTCACAGTCATAACGGGGCTCTCCGGCTCCGGCAAGTCAACAGCGGCGCTACGTTGAGTCGCTCTCCTCCTACGCGAGGCAGTTTCTTGACCTGATGGACAAGCCTGATGTCGACAGCATCACCGGCCTTTCACCGGCAATATCGATTGAGCAGAAGTCAACCTCGCACAACCCGCGCTCGACTGTCGGCACCATCACCGAAATCCATGACTACCTGAGGCTGCTCTTCGCGAGGGCCGGCGAGCCTGTGTGCCCCACCCACCACATTGTCCTGAAGGCTCAGACCGTGACCGAGATGACAGATGCGGTCCTCAGGAAGCCTGAGGGCACAAAAATCATGATCCTGGCACCCGTGGTCAGGAACAGGAAGGGAGAGTACAAGGAGCTGCTCTCCGAGCTCTCGCGCCAGGGATATATCCGCGCAATGATTGACGGCGAGCTCTGCGACCTCTCGGATCCTCCTGTGCTGAAGCTCAGGATCAAGCACACCATCGAGGTAGTGGTCGACCGGCTCCGGGTCCGTCCTGATGCGAGGCAGAGAATCGCCGAGTCATTCGAGACGGCGCTGAAGCTCGCAGACGGCATCGCCTACGCCGCCGAGATGGAGAATCCTGAAAAGCGCGACGTGTTCTCCGAGAAGTTCTCCTGCCCGGAGTGCGGCTACTCGATAAGCGAGATAGAGCCGCGCCTCTTCTCCTTCAACAACCCGTCAGGCGCCTGCCCGGAGTGCGGAGGCCTCGGGCAGAAGGAGTTCATTGATCCGAAGAAGGTCCTCCGCGACGCATCGCTCTCAGTCCATGACGGCGCCATCCGCGGCTGGGATCACCGGAGCGCCTTCGCCTACCAGATGCTTGAGGGCGTCGCGAAGTTCTACGGCTTCAGCCTTGAGGTTCCCTACTCTTCGCTCAGCGAGGAAAACCGGCAGAGGCTCTGGTACGGCACCGGCACTGATGTCATCGACATCCATTACGAGAGCGAGAACGGCAGCTCCCGCGACGTCCACCGTCCCTTTGAGGGCATCATCCCCAATATGGAAAGGCGCCTGCGCGAGACAACGTCAAGCTTTGTCCGCCAGGAGCTGATGCGCTACCTGAGCTCAACCGCCTGCGGCAGCTGCCACGGCACGAGGCTCCGGGAGGAGGCGAGGAACATCTTCATCGACGGAAAGAACCTGCCTGACGTCTCCAATATGTCGATCAGGAAGTCATACGAGTTCTTCAGCCACCTGAACCTTCCCGGTCAGAGAGGGATAATCGCGGCCCGCATCCTGCAGGAGATCAGGAAGCGCCTCGGCTTCCTCGTGAACGTGGGCCTCGACTACCTCACGCTCTCGCGCTCCGCCGAGACGCTCTCCGGAGGAGAGTCGCAGAGAATAAGGCTCGCGAGCCAGATCGGCGCGGGCCTGGTCGGCGTCATGTACGTCCTGGACGAGCCCTCCATCGGCCTCCACCAGAGGGACAACGACAAGCTCATCAGGGCACTCAAGGATCTCCGCGACCTCGGCAACAGCGTAATAGTTGTCGAGCATGACGAGGAGATGATGCGTGAGGCTGACATGCTGGTCGACATCGGACCGGGGCCCGGCATCCACGGCGGGAAGGTTGTCGCGTCAGGCACTCCTGAGGAGATCATGAGGACCCCCGGCTCCATTACTGGTGACTACCTCGCAGGAAGGAGAAAAATCGAGATCCCCGTGAGGCACCGCCCTGAGAAAGGCTGGCTGAGGCTCTACGGCGCGTCCGGCAACAACCTCAAGTCGGTTGATCTCGCTATTCCGGAGGGGCTCTTCACCTGCGTAACCGGAGTCTCCGGCTCAGGGAAGTCCACCCTTATCAACGAGACGCTCTACAAAATCGCCTCGGAGAAGCTCAACGGCGCCATAAACGAGATGCCGCTTCCCTATGAGAGGATTGAGGGGCTTGAGCTCTTCGACAAGGTCATCGACATCAACCAGAACCCAATAGGACGCACGCCGAGATCAAACCCCGCAACCTACACCGGGCTCTTTACTGAGGTCAGGGAGCTCTTCGCGAGCGTCCCGGAGTCGAGGGCCAGGGGCTACGGTCCTGGGAGGTTCTCCTTCAACGTCAAGGGAGGACGCTGCGAGGCCTGCCAGGGCGACGGCGTTATAAAGGTCGAGATGAACTTCCTGCCTGACGTCTACGTTCCCTGCGAGATCTGCCATGGGCAGCGCTACAACCGTGAGACTCTCGAGATTAAGTACAAGGGGAAGAACATCAGCGAGGTCCTGCACATGACTGTGGAGGAGGCTCTGGAGTTCTTCTCTGCGGTCCCGGGGCTCAAAAAGAAGCTGCAGACGCTCTGCGACGTCGGCATGTCATATGTCGAGCTCGGGCAGTCAGCCACCACCTTCTCCGGAGGCGAGGCGCAGCGCATCAAGCTCGCGACTGAGCTCTCAAGGGCCAGCACCGGAAGGACGCTCTACATACTCGATGAGCCGACCACAGGACTCCACTTTGAGGACATCAGGCTGCTCCTCAGCGTCCTCATGAGGCTCCGCGACGCAGGCAACACCGTGATCGTCATCGAGCACAACCTCGATGTCATCAAGACTGCTGACTGGATAGTCGATCTGGGCCCCGATGGCGGCGAGCGAGGCGGAACGATTGTTACAGAGGGCGTGCCTGAGGATGTCGCGCGCTGTGAGAAATCATATACGGCAAAGTACCTCAGGGACGTTCTTAAAGCAGGCTGATCTCAGCGGACCCGTGAAGAGTCCCTGTAAAAAATGTATCATAGTTCACAGATACAAGAGAAAATCAAGCTGCGGGACTGACCGCGGCGAATGAAGAGGATGCAAGCATATGCCCCAGAAACTCAAGGAATCGGAAATCAAGAAGTATTTCTATGCCGACGCTGACGCGCGGTACGACTATTTTCACAAGATGGTTATCGAGGAGCTGCAGTTCTGGACGCTGAAGTCCTCTGACGGCACCAGCCTCCTCTTCCTCGGCGGAGAGAGCGATCCCGAGGCCATCCCGGTATGGAGCAACCCGGCATTTGCCGAGCGCTATGCCGAGAAGGCGCCGGTCGAGGGCTATGTCCCGTTCGAGATATCGGTCGCGAAGTGGCTTGAGGTCTGGCAGGAGAAGCTCACCGGAAGCGGAGTAGAGATCTGCATTTTCCCCACCCCGGACAAGGATGCGGTAACGCTCAGCGTCGAGGAGTTCTCCGACCTCATCAGCTCGCAGCCCAAGGTCGTCAGGAAATAGCCTGCTCCGGCTCTCTGAATAAATAAGCGGGGCGGAACCTGATGTTCCGCCCCGCTCTGTCTTAAGCCTGACTCAGATGGGATCAGCCTGCGGCTGTCTCATCAGATACCATGCTGAAGCTCTCCACTGTCCTGTCAGCGTTTCTCGCGTAGTCGGTGATGGTCTGCACTGAGCTGCTGATGTTCTGGATATTCTGGGAGACCTCGGCAGTCGCGGCGGTCTGCTGGTTCACAGCCTCGGCAATCTGGCTGATCTGGTCATTGACCTCAGCAATCTTCGTTACGACATTGTCAAGGTTCTGCTCAACGAGCTCTGCCTGGGAGGCTACGGTCTGCATCTCATTGACGCTCTCGCCCATCGAAGCGGTGGCGTCCTGCGCTCCCTGCTGCACTTCCTTGATCATCTCGTCGATCTCGCGGGTTGACTTGTCAGTCCTGCCGGCAAGCGCGCGGACCTCGTCTGCGACGACCGCGAAGCCCCTGCCCTGCTCTCCTGCCCTGGCTGCCTCGATTGCGGCATTGAGGGCAAGGAGGTTGGTCTGGGCGGCAATCTCCTGAATGGTGGTAACGACGCTGCCGATCTTCTGGATCTTGGCGCTGAGCTCGGTTACCGCATCAGCATCTGCCTTGGTCCTCTCGCTGTGGTGGCGGATGCCGGCAACGGTTGAGCGGACAACGTCCATGCTCTTGGTCGCGGAGTCCTTGGTCTCGGCGGAGCTCTTGGCTGCCGCGTTGCAGTTGTCGGAAATGTTGCTGGTGGTTGAGGTCATCTCCTCGCTGGCTGCCGCAACGGTGTCAGCCTGCGCGTGGACGCTGTCGGTAACGGTGACAATCGAGGCGACCTGGCTCCTGCAGGCCTCGGCAAGCTCTGCGATGCGCTTCTCAAAGTCAGCAGAGCACTTCCTGCTGTCGCCGAGCCCAGAGGCAAACGAGGCAACGGATCCGGCCAGCGCGTCAAGCTCGTCATGGGCACTGCCTGCAGGCGCTTCAATCTTCCCTTCGCTGCCTGCTGACTTCACGCTCTCCTCAAGCTTCCTGATGCGCTTCACGAGCCCGCCGGCGAGAACCGCAGAGGCAAGCCAGGAGGCAAGGAGCATCAGGACGGAGAAGCCGGCGAACCACCAGATGAATGACTTTGACGATGCCTCGCCGCGAAGCGCTGCAATGCGCTCAGAGGATGAGAGCTGGCCCAGCACCTCATCGATCTTCGCTGCCTCGGTGTCAAGTCCTGAAACTGCGGACTCCGCAGTCTGGGCATCGCCGTCGCGGAGCGCAGGGTACAGCGACTTCGAGACGAGATGATCAAATTTATCGGCGGAATCGGAGAGGATCTGATTGGCGCCTGCGGCAGACGACTTGAAGAGAGCTGATGATTTTGCAAAGTCAGAGGCGGCCTTGTCTGCCTCTGCCTGGCTTCTCGCTGCGTAGAGCCTCAGTGCCGCCGCCCTGGTGCCTGACCAGGCAGAGGAGAGCTGCATCGCCCTCCCGTACTCGCCGGAAAGAGATTCAGAGATGCAGCCCTTTGACGCGCCGCTGGCGCAGACAAAGGCACCGCCGGCAAGAGATACTGCCGAAAGCGCAAGGAAAGTCAGACAAAATTTTCTGCCTATATTCATAAGCCGTTCCGCCGGCGCAGCGCGCCGCCCCTAGTTTTGACAATATAAAAGCCGGCCGCAGATCGGGAAACACTGAGGAGCTCCTCTGATGGATACAATCCTGATTTCGGACGACTGGCAGGCACCGGACAACTTTTTGAATTTTACAATATCAATATGAGAAAAGAGATATTTTTAAGCTGAAAAGCCCACACGCATAGCATTATTGCAGCAGGATATCCCGGCTCCATGCAGCCGGCCGGGATCTGTGCCAGATAAGCGGTTAAAAACTGTTCAGCTCCTGTTGTATCCGAGAACAGGCTCCAGCTCCTTCTCGGCCTCCTCATCAGAGACTCCGTTCCTCGCCGCGTAGTCCTCAAGCTGATCGCGCCCGATCTTTCCGACGCTGAAATACTTTGATCCGGGATGAGAGAAATAGAACCCCGACACCGAGGCGACCGGCCACATGGCCCCTGTCTCGGTAAGCTTTATGCCGGTGCGCTCCTCGACATCAAGGATGTGCCAGATGTGCCTCTTCAGGCTGTGGTTCGGGCAGGGCGGATAGCCTGGCGCCGGCCTTATGCCGCGGTACTTTCCGGCAAGGAGATCATCCATGGCCGGTTCTCCCTCAGGCTCATAGCCCCAGAGCCTTACCCTCACCTCCTGGTGGAGGTACTCGGCGAACGCTTCGGTCAGGCGGTCGCAGACCGCGCGGGTGAGAATGGCGCCGTACTCATTGCTGTCATCCTTGCATCTCTTCACGATCTCATCCGAGCCGAAGCCCGCGGAGAGCGCGAACACGCCTATCCAGTCCTTCGCGCCGGACTTTTCAGGCGCGATGAAGTCGGAAAGCGAGCAGCACTCATCTTTGTCATGCTGCTGCCTCAGCATGGAGAAGAGCTCGGTGCCGCCATCCTCCGTCTCAGCGATGATGTCGTCTCCCCTCGAGAATGCCCGGAAGAGACCGACGACGGCCCGCGCAGCGATGGTGCCCTTCTCCTCCGCGTCCTTAAGGAACGCCTCGGCATCCTTCATCAGCTTCCCTGCCTCTGTCCCGAACTCCGCGCTCTTCAGGATGTCAGGGTACTTGCCCTTGAGCCCCCAGATGGAGAAGAACGGCGTCCAGTCGATATAGCGCCTGAGCTTCGCGATTGAGACATTGCGGTAGACCGTTATGCCGGGGACCATGGGCTCCGCAGGCGCGAAGTCTCCCTCGAAGGAGAGCGCCGGCGCGCGCTTCCTTGCCTCTCCTATGGGCAGGAGCTTCCTCGAGGAGTTGGCCTCGGCAAACTGCCTTCTGTCCTCCTCCTGCTGCTCGCGGAGCTCCTTTATATAGCCCGCGCTGAGATCCTCGGAGACAAGCTTCTGCGCCACGCCGATGACGCGGCTCGCGTTAGCGGTATAGGCGACCGGCCCGCTGTAGACCGGGGCGATCTTGACCGCCGTATGGATTCTTGAGGTCGTGGCGCCTCCGATCATCAGGGGGATTTTAAAGCCCCTCCTCTCCATCTCGGAGGCGACATGGACCATCTCATCGAGAGACGGGGTGATAAGCCCCGAGAGCGCGACAATGTCGGCGTGCTCCTTCTCTGCCGTATCCAGGATCTTGTCACAGGGCACCATTACGCCCAGATCGATGACCTCGAAGCCGTTGCACTGGAACACTATCGAGACGATGTTCTTCCCGATGTCATGCACGTCGCCCTTCACCGTCGCGATTACGACCTTGCCGGCGCTGTGCCCGCTCCCCGACATTCCGGAAATGAACGGCTCCAGGTAGGCGACGGCCTTCTTCATGACCCTCGCGGACTTCACGACCTGCGGCAGGAACATCTTGCCTGAGCCGAAGAGGTCTCCCACGATGTCCATGCCGTGCATCAGGGGCCCCTCGATGACCTTTATGGGAGAGCCCAGCAGCTGCCTCGCCTCCTCGGTGTCGGCGTCGATGAAGTCGGTGATGCCCTTCACCATCGCGTAGGTGAGGCGCTCCTCAACGCTCTGCTCACGCCACTTGAGATCCGGCTTCTCCTCGGCTGCGCCCTTTCCGGCGCCGCGGTACTTCTCCGCGATCTCAAGGAGCCGGTCAGTCGCGTCAGGGCGGGTGTTGAGGATGACGTCCTCGACCCTCTCGCGGAGCTCGGCCGGCAGATCGTCATAGACGGCAAGCTGCCCGGCGTTGACGATGCCCATGTCCATGCCGTTCTTGATGGCATGGTAGAGGAACACCGAGTGGATCGCCTCCCTCACCGGGTTGTTGCCGCGGAAGGAGAACGAGACATTGGAGACGCCTCCCGAGATGAGCGCGTGCGGGAGAGTCCTCTTGATCTCGGCGACCGCGTCAATGAAGTCCTTCGCGTAGTTGTTGTGCTCGGCTATTCCGGTAGCGACGGCGAAGATGTTCGGATCGAAGATGATGTCCTCGGCCGGGAAGCCGATGGAGAGGAGGAGGTTGTAGGCGCGCGTGCAGATCGAGATCTTCCTCTCGTAGGTGTCTGCCTGCCCGGTCTCATCAAAGGCCATGACCACGGCCGCGGCTCCGAACCTCCGGAGCGTCTTCGCGTGGCTCAGGAACTTCTCCTCGCCCTCCTTCATTGAGATGGAGTTGACGATGCACTTGCCCTGCACGCACTTGAGGCCGGCAACAACCGTATCCCAGCGCGACGAGTCAATCATCACCGGGACCTTCGCGATCTCAGGCTCCGCCGCGATGAGGTTGAGGAACTTCGTCATGCACTTCTCGGAGTCGAGCATGCCCTCGTCCATGTTGACGTCGATGATCTGCGCGCCGCCCTCAACCTGCTGCCTGGCGACGCTTATCGCCTCATCGTACTTCTCCTCCTTGATGAGGCGCCTGAACTTCGCCGAGCCCGTGACGTTGGTCCTCTCGCCCACGTTCATGAAGAGCGAGTCATCGGTGATGTTGAGCGGCTCAAGCCCGGAGAGGCGGCAGGCAGCATCATGCTTATGAGGCACGCGCGGCGCAATTCCGGCGACAGCCTCAGCCTCGGCCCTGATGTGATCAGGCGTCGTGCCGCAGCAGCCTCCGACGATGTTCACAAGCCCTGAGGCGGCCCATTCCCTGATGTAGCTGCCCATCTCCTCTGCGGTGAGATCGTACCCGCCCATGGCGTTCGGGAGTCCGGCGTTCGGGTGGACCGAGATGAAATAGTCCGAGACCTCGGCGAGCTCCTCGAGGTGGGGCCGGAGCTCGCGGGGGCCCAGGGCGCAGTTGAGGCCGAAGGAGAGGGGCTCGGCGTGCCTCAGAGAGTTGTAGAAGGCCTCGGTGGTCTGCCCGGAAAGCGTCCTTCCCGAGGCATCGGTGATTGTTCCGGAGATCATGACCGGGACGCTCAGCTTAAGCTCGTCCTCGACCTGCTCCACGGCATAGACGGCTGCCTTGGCGTTCAGCGTGTCGAAGATGGTCTCAATCATGAGGATGTCCGCGCCGCCCTTCAAAAGCGCCCTTGCCTCCTCGGCGTAGCCCTCAGCGAGCTCGTCAAAGGTTACGTTCCTCGCGCCCGGATCCTGCACGTCAGGCGATATCGAGGCGGTGCGCCCGGTAGGCCCCAGGATGCCGGCGACAAAGCGGGGCTTTGAGGGATCCGCTGCCGTGGCCCGGTCAGCCTCGGCTCTCGCGAGCTGCGCGGCCCTGAAGGCAACGTCCGCCGCGCGGTCCGAGAGCCCGTAGGCGCTGAGTCCTATCCTGGTGGCGCTGAACGAGTTGCACTCGATGATGTCTGCTCCGGCCTCGAGGTAGCGCCGGTGGATGTCGCTGATGACGTCAGGCCTCGTGAGGCAGAGGACATCGTTGCAGCCCTTGAGGTCGACAAGCGAGGAGACAAACTCCTTTCCCCTCCACTCGCGCTCGCTTATCCCGTAGCTCTGCACCATCGTGCCCATGGCGCCGTCCAGGATCATGATGCGCTTCTTGAGAATTTCACGGAGAGCGGTGAATGACTTTGTTTCAGGATAGAGAGACATAGGCAGCAGAGCCGCGGTGCGGCTTCCTCAGGGTTATGGCAGGAGCCGCCGTGCGGGCCCCGCGCTGTTTCATAAAGCTAAAAAAAGCGGATGCTTTCACATCCGCATAGTGTATCAGGAGATCCGCCGCCGTGAAGACGGCAGGAACTGATCAGCTTTCCTTCGCGCCGAGAACAAACGGGGTGTTCTGGTAGACGTAGTAGTTGAGCCAGTTCGCGTAGAGCAGGTGTCCGTGGCTCCTCCAGGTGCAGTGAGGCGGAGTCCTCGGATCATCGTTGATGTAGTAGTTCTTCGGCATCTTCGGATTGAGCCCTGCCCTGATGTCCCTCCTGTACTCGTTGTGGAGCGTTTCAGCGTCGTACTCCGGATGCCCTGTGAGGTAGACCTGCTTCCTGTCGGGGCTGACGCCCAGGTACATGCCGACCTCGTCCGAGGAGGCGAGAATATGCAGATCCGACTCGCGGAGGATGTCCTCAGTCTGGAAGCTCGCGAAATGCGAGTGAGGGGCGAGGAAGATGTCGTCAAAGCCGCGGATCAGCGGATCGTTCGAGTGCGCGCGGTTGTGCCAGTAGACGCCGCTCAGCTTCTCGGCGAGAGTGCGCTTCGGCATGTCGTAGAACACGTTGAGCGCGGCCTGCGCCGCCCAGCAGAGGAACATCGTGCAGGTGACATGGCTCTTTGACCACTCCGCGATCTCGACAAAGGTCTTCCAGTACTTGACTTGGGCGAACGGGACGGTGCCGAGGGGCGCGCCGGTGATGATCATGCCGTCGTAGTAGCGGTCGCGGACCTCGTCGAAGCTCTCGTAGAAGGTGTCGATGTGGGCCTTCGGCGTGTTCTTCGAGACGTGATCGTCGATCCGGAGCAGGTCAATTGATACCTGCAGGGGAGTGTTGGACAGCTTCCTCATGAGCTGCGTCTCCGTCTCGATCTTCTTCGGCATGAGGTTGAGGATCAGCACGCTGAGCGGACGGATGTCCTGGTGTGCTGCCCTTGACTCGGTCATGACAAAGATGTTTTCCGAACGGAGGGTTTCCGCGGCCGGCAGGCCGTCAGGTATTTTAATTGGCATTTACCGATCCTCATGCAAAAAAACACAAAAGGCCCATCCGGCATGAGCCGGATGCGCCTGAATAGGACGCTGTCCTATTGTATAGCAAATCCATCTGAATTGGTAAGAAAAGAAAGCTCTCTCTTTTCCTGCTACCAGACGCGGTTGAAGTCCTCGCTGCCCAGAACCTTCTGGTCGCGGTAGTACTCCAGGAGCTTCGCGTACTTCAGATAGTGGTTGACGCCGGCGCTCAGGGAGACGCTGAAGCCGTCAACGCCCTCAAGGAAGCCTAGCCGCAGGATGTACTGGCGGAGGAAGGCCGCGGAGCCGTGGACAAACGGGCCGAGCGCGCTGGTCTTCTTTCCCTGCTCATAGAGGATCTTGGCGCCGCGGGTCGAGAAGTTGCGGTCAGGCTTCGCGAAGAGCTCGCCGACGTTCTTGAAGGAGTAATGAAGGATATCGCCCTTCAGCTCCCCGATATTCTTCCCCTCGACATAGGAGTGCTGCTTCACGTCGCGGAACCTGCACTTCTCCTTGTTGAAGAGCCTCACGCAGCGGTCAGGATACCAGCCGCAGCGCTTAATCCAGCGGCTGCCGATGAAGTTCCGCCTGGGGAAGGAGAACGAGTCATGCTCCGTATCGGAGAGCCTCAGCCCCTTAATGGTCTCGACCATCTCGTCGCTCAGGCGCTCGTCGGCGTCGATTGACAGGATCCACCTGTTCGCTGCCTTCGGGAGCGCCACGTTCTTCTGCGGGCCGTCGCCGAGGTAGCGCTGCACCATGACGGTGGCGCCCTCCTCCTCAGCGATGTCGACCGTGAGATCAGAGCTCCTCGAGTCAACGACAATGAGCTCGGAGCAGACCTGCTTCAGGTTTTTCAGGCAGTCCCCGATATTGCGCTCCTCATTGAGCGTTATAACCACTCCGGTGATGTTCTCATCAGCCATAACTTACCCCGCGCCGCAGATATCCTGATACAAAGCCATATAGGAATCGGCCATCCTTTCCGGTGAGAACGAGGAGAGATCCGAGCGCGCCTGCCCGGAGAGGCTCTCCCTCAGGGCAGCGTCGTTCCTAAGCCTCTCCAGCCCGTCCGCGAGGGCCGCGGCATCTCCTGACTCGAAGAGGATGCCGTTGCTTCCGCTCCTGATTATGTCAGGAATGCCGCCGACCCTGGCCGCAATTACCGGAACGCCGAAATCCATGGCGTCAAGAATAGCAGAACCCAGCCCCTCAATCCGGGACGGATACGCCATAACGTCAACGGCGGCGAGATAATCGCCGACATTTTTCTGAAAGCCAAGCCAGATCACATTATCGAGGCCCCGGCTCTCCTCCCGGAGGACCGCCTCGTCGGCTCCGCTCCCGAGGAACAGGAAGAGCATGTCAGGGCACCTCTCACGGAGGATTTCCGCTGCCTTAAGAAGGACCCGCTGCCCCTTGTGCCGGTCAACGAGAGCCCCGATCTGCGCGACGAGGAAGCGCCCCTGGTACTTCTCCCTGATAGCGGCTGCGGACGCGTCGTCATGCGCAAGGTGGTAGCAGGACGAGGGGATCCGGCGGACCTCCCTCACGCCCGGGAAGCTCCTGAGCTCCTCGCAGATGACTGACGAGAGGCCGACGGTGCAGGCGGCGCCCCGGTAGACCCGGAGGTTGAGAAAGCTGTGCCTGATCTCCTCCGGCACGCGGCGGGTGATGACATAGGGCTCACCGTGAAGAAGATGCTCAAGGTAGGCCCAGTGGGCGGCCTTCGCCTCATGGGCCTGCAGCACGTCGAAGCCGCCGCCGAGGTGCCCGCCGAGCCTTGTGGTCTCAACAATTCGGAGGCCCTTCATTCCCGAGAGCCTCTGAGCAAGCTCGGAGCCGTGCCTGGTGAAGAGCGTCTGCTCGACGTCTTCCCTCTTCGAGAGCTCCCGGATCAGGATCTCAGTCTGCCTCTCGCCGCCGCGGTAGCCGCGGGCGAAATTTGCATGGGCGATTCGGAGGGCCATCAGACTTCAGCCTCTTCGGTTACCTCTGCCATCTCATAGCTGCAGTTCGGACGGTGCCCGCTCAGGACGCGCTGCACCATGTCGAGGGCCGCCGCCGCGGCAAAGTCGAGGAAGCGCTCATGATCGCGCCCCGGCATGCGGATGGTGAAGGCAAAGCCCCTGAGACCGCCCCAGTAGGCAATAGGGATCCCGTTCTCGGTCTCACGCCCGACCGCGATTGTCCGGCAGCGCTCCGGCTTGATGTAGGCGAGGAGATCGTGCGCGGTCTCAGGAAGCGGCTTCAGGCGGCAGCTTACTGACTCCATGGCCCCTGCTATCTCCCGGATAACCCTGCCGCGCGTCCCGTACTCGAGGACCTGCAGCGGTATCACTCCAGAGAGCTTTGAGATGTTGCAGGCTATGTCGAGCTGCTTCCTGCCGACCAGCCAGGGAGAGATCTCGCGGAGGAGGAGCGTCTCGGCCGCGGTCAGCTCTGACCCGCCGGTCTTCCTTGCGGTAATCTTGATCTCGAGATAGGGGAAGAATGCCCGGTAGCCGATGGTGATGCCCTCGGGCCAGGAAATCCCGGAAAGGCGCTTCCCGATTGAGGACTCGCCGATGCCGAGGAGGAAATAGCGGAGGATGACGGTGTCGTCAGGGACATTGCGGAAAATGGCAGGGAGGATGTGTTCGTCGCACATCTTCTTGAACTCTGATGGAACGCCCGGAGTGAAGAAGAACTCCGCGCTGTTGATTCTCATCCTGTAGCCGCAGGCCGTTCCCACCGGGTTGTCGATGACCTCAGCGCCCTCGGGGAGATCCGCCTGCTTAAGGTTGTTGTCGGTCATGGTCCTGCTTCTTGCGGCGAACCAGTCCCTGATCCTTGTCTCCCATGCCTTGTTCCTGACTACCGGAACTCCGGCCGCGGCAGCTGCCGCCTCAGTCGTCACATCATCAGTCGTCGGCCCGAGCCCGCCGTTCACGATGACGACGTCAGCGCGCTCCGAGCACTCCCCTATGACAGCTGAGATTGCGTCCCTGTCATCGCCGACCGAGCTTCTGCGCGAGACCTCTATGCCGCGGTCAATCAGGCGGCGGCTCAGCCATGATGCGTTGGTGTCATCGATGAAGCCTTCCATGACCTCATCGCCTGTGGAAATCAGTTCAACTCTCATCAGAAAAAGATCCCCCGAATTATTCAGGAGAAATCCTCCCGTACACTGATCGCGGCCCCGTGGGGCCCCGATTATTAATTGTTATTAAGCTGCTTCCTCCGGTATCAGTGCCTCTTGCCCGGAAACAGCCCTTACATACAATGATGAAAGGAAAGTTTAGCACAAGAGGAGTCTGTCTGTTCCATGTGACGCGCGGCACATTTTTCCCTCATGTGCTTCCGGCCGCGCCGGGAAAAACCGGGAAAAAGCGCAGATTCATGAGAAAATACAGGGCGGAGGAAGAGAGACATGGAATACAGAACCAGGGCAGCGGTGAAAATAACCGCCGCCGCGCTCGCGGCGCTGGCCATCGGGCTTATCGTGAAGTACGTGATGCTTCCCGCCGAGAACCCGCTGGACAAAGCGAGGGATGAGTTCAACGCGGAGGTCAGCAGGAAGCTGACCTTCCCGGTAAGCGTCAGCAGGGGGCTTGCCCTCTCTGACATGAAAGTAACCGGCGATCATGCGCTGCTGCTCGTCTTCTCCCTTGACCGGGACAATACCGTAAAGCTCGTGAACAGCCCGGAGACAGCCGCCCGGAACCTCAGGATGATCTACTGCAATGAGGAGTCGTTCCTGAAGCCGCTGGCGCTGTTCGGCAAAGCGGTGTTCAGGTTCACCTACGAAAATCAGGAAACCGCCTCAATGCCGGTCACCTTTGATGACTGCAGGAATACGCTTGAGGACCTGAAGGAAAAGGCCGGATCAGATGTCAGCGGTGCGTCCGGCAGCAAGGAGGAAAGCAGATGAGAGGATTTCTGAGGAAAGGGGCCTGCGCCCTCATTATGGCGGCAGCTCCGCTCATGGCGGCACCTGCGGTATCAGGCGACGCTGAGGGCGCCGCCGCGCTGGCGCTGCTCTCCGCGGGCATTTCAGGAAAGGAGGGACAGCCTCTTTCCCTGAAGGAAGTCATCAAGATCAACACTGCCGTGCAGCTCATCGGGCTCCCGAAGAAAGTCAGCAGGGAGCTTGTCATAAACAGCCTCTATGTCACTCCCGGCTCCGAGATGTACGTTGAGGGGCAGATTGCCGATCCGAAATATGATGAGAGCGTCAGGGGAAAGCTTGCCTCTATGGACCGGAAAACCCGCATCGCGGAGATGTGCCGCTATCCCCTGGTGAAGGCGTATCTCTCAAGGCTGAAGCTGGTAGAGGCAGTGCTCCTGACATCTGACGGGAGGCAGCTCGAGAAGATGTCAGTAACCTACGATGACTGCAGGAGCACTGGAGCCGCTGCCGCGGGGCAGACGGACAGGAGCCGCGGGGAGAGGGCGCTGCCCTGAGACAGCAGGCCTCATGATCGGCAGGCAGAAAAATGGCGGCGGGAGGGATGCCCTCACGCCGCCTTTCTTTATGTTCTCTGATTCTACTTGCAGTGCTTCGTATCAGGAATCTTCGATATAGCGCTGTTGATCGCCTTAACCATGTCGGTCTCGGAGTCAACGCGGTAGAACTTGCCGCCCGTCGAGTCAGCGATGCACTTGATCATCTTTGAGCTCGAATGGAGCGAGATCACGTCAATCCTGAACTTCGGCTGCCTCCGGTGGATCTCGCTTGCCGCCCGGCAGACATTGCCTATGGAGCAGTTGTCATCTCCGTCGGAAAGGACGATTCCGTAGGCCTCCTCGGTTGCCCCGTCAACCATCTTGCTCATGGCAAAGAGCGCGGTGTACAGATCTGTTCCAGCGTAGTTCGGGAGCTTTCTGAGGCTGAACGCGCTGTTGAGGTTCTGGAAGAGCCTTGCCTGCGAGCCGTAGCCGTACGACCTCGAGTAGCCGCCGCAGCCTCCTATGGAGACAAAGCCCAGCGGTATTCTGCTGTCAATCTTCTGCACCTGCTCCTTCAGGGTCTTCTTCTCGACGTCCATCCTGGTCGGATGCTCGAGGAGCGGCCCGTGATATGAGCCGCCGCCTCCCGCGAGAAGCCCGAAAAGGCCTCCGGATCCGATCCTGTTCATGATGCGGAGCTCGCGCTCGACCTCCTGATCAGACAGGTTGAAGTTCCAGTCCATCGAAGGCGAGACGTCAACTCCGAACACTACCGAGGGGAACTTGAGCTCGCCCTTGACGACCTTGCAGACCGGATCATTCTGCACCGGCTTCGGCGCCGCGGGCTTCACCGGCTCAGTCTTCACCGGCTCAGGCTTCACCGGCAGAGGCTTTGCTGCGGGAACCTTGGCCTCGGCCTTAGGCTCCTCCCTGGGCTCCTCCGGAACGGCGGCAGGATCAAAGAGCGTCCCGAGCAGATCTCCCTCGTCAGGCCCTTCCTCCTCGGCCTCAGGCTCAGCAGGGACCGGCTCAGCCTCCTCCTCGGTGTCCTTCTCGTCATCAGCCGACATCAGCTTCTTCATCTCGCTGCACGGTATGGACTTGCCCTGGTAAAAGCACATCGGGACACCGGGCTCCTCAGCCTTGGGCGGCTCGGCCTTGGTGAGCTCGGCCTTGGGCGGCTCATTCTCTCCGGTAAGCCCCTTGTACCAGTTCATCAGGTCAAACCGGAAATAGTACGCGAGCCAGCCGAGAGCCAGCAGCAGGAGCAGGAGCAGGAGCGCCGCCAGGAGCTTCCACAGGCACCCGCCGCAGCCTTTGGGCTTTACTGGCGGAACAGGGGCGGGCTTGGGCTCCGGCTTTGGCTCAGGCTTCGGCTGAGGAGCAGGCGCCGGCTCGGGCTTCGGCGGGACAGGGGCGGGCTTTGGCTTCGGCGCCTCATCGCCGCCGAACATCACCAGCTCCCGATCCACCGCGGCGAGGCTGAAGGAGTCATCCCTCACGTAGCGGAGGACATCCTCAACTGCCTTGCGTCCGCTGTCGCTGAGCCCCGCGAGGCTCTCCTTCTTTCCCGCCCATTCAAGGAACGCCTCGGTTCTTTTCCTGAAGCGCTCGGCTGCCTCGGCGTACTGCCCTCCCTCAAGGCTCTTCAGCGCACCGAGTCCGCGGCCGGCCTTGTCAAGGATAACGGACTTTCCGAGGATGTCCGAGTACCACCCTGTGACGCTGTTTCCCCTGCTGCTGTCATTCCAGGAGAAAATCCTCTCGACACCTTCAGGGAGACGGCCTGATACGGCACGGTGGAAGGCTTCCTTCCTGCTGATCTCCATCTCGCTGTCATGCAGAGGGCCTGCCGAGCCTGTTGCGATACGCTGCATATAACTACCTACCTGGCCAGAATAGCCTCAAGTTCCTTCTGCTTCCTCTCGAGCTGCTCAAGCTTCTGCTGCTTCATGCGGATCTCAGCCTGGCTCTTCGGGGAAATGGCGGCGGCATCATTCTCGAGCCCCTGGATCTCGCGGAGCTTCTTCTGCACGTCGGCACGGCTCCTGTCCTCGGCGCTGATGGAGTTCTTCAGCTTCCGGAGCGACCTCTTGAGGCTGCTCTCCTGCTTCTTGAGATCATCCTTTACCGAGGCGGTGCTCCTGACGTCAGTTCTGAGATGCGACTCCTCAGCCGAGAGCTGCCTGCCTCTGTCCTTGAGCGAGCCGAGCCTGGCCTCCTGCCTGTCCGCCCTTACGGCGAAAAGCCCCTGGTCCATGCAGGCTTTCTTGAGGGCGAAGCTCATGTTGCGGTCTGACGGATCGCACTGCTCGATCGTCGGGTGAAGAGGCGCCGTGCAGGCTGCCATAAGCGGCGCCGCGAGGGCCGCAAGAACAACTGCTCTAATCTTCCTCATACCTTGAGAGCCTCCTGCTCCTCTTCCATTATCCTAATCTGATTCTCAAGCGATTTGACCTTTTTCTGAGAGAGCGCTACCTTGGCGTCAAGCTCGTCAGCCTGAGTGGTGAAGCCGTTGTTCCTGGCATTCGCCGAGTCCCTGATGTAAATCTCCTGGTGCTTCTTCGCCTCGGCAAGCGTCTTCCTGTAACCGTCAGTCTCCTTCTTCATGGCGGCAAGCTTGGTCTTGGCCGCGTCACGGCTGACACTGCCCTTCTTCAGATCATTCTTTAGGCGCTTGATCTCGGCCCGGTTGGCAGCAAGCTCCGTCTTGAGCTTTGAGGTCATATTGGCAAGAGCCTGGTTCTCCGCGTCGACCTGGGCTATCTCTGCCTTGAGGTGGGCCTCGTGGTTTGAGGCATTTGCGCGGTCCTTGTCGTACTGGTAGTTCTCGACAAGGCCGTAGACGCAGGCGCCGGCGGCGCCGACACCCGCTCCGACCAGGGCTCCGACAAGCGCGCCCTTGCTGTCCTGTGATGAGCCAATGACGGCTCCTGCGATTCCTCCGACAAGGGCTCCCCAGACACTCTTTGACGCGCAGTTCTCGCCGCCCGCGCTGGAGAAGAATACCGCCTGATCCTTGTCGAGTCCGTCAGTCAGATTGTCATCTCCTGAGGTGCCGCCCATTGAGGTGCACCCGCTCCTGAGGTGCCGCCCATTGAGGTGCACCCGGCAAGCAGGCAGGCAAGGCACGCGCCTGCCATCGCTGCTGCTGAATTCCTGGTCGTCATAATCCTTTGCTCCCGTTAAAAAAGTGCTGTTTCTATTTTTTCGATCCTGCAGCAAGCGACGTGCAGTCCGAGATCCATTTTCTGTCCTGATCGCCTGAGCCGCCGTAGGCCGCCTTCAGGTGATCAAGGTACATGCTGGCATAACCGGTAAGGTTGCTGAACGGCATCTTGGAGACATAGAGCAGCGACTTCTCACGCTGCGACTCCATTACCGGCAGATCGTAGTTGCCGGCAGTACCCTTGATGGTCGATCGGTAGTAGTCAGTAAGGCTGTCCAGCACGGCCTTGACCTGCGCGCGGTCATCATCAAGCTTCTTAAGCTGCTCAGGCGTGCAGAGGCTGCTGTCAGAGCTGTCCTTGCACATGTCCTTTCTCATGGCGTTGAACCTGTCGCGGTTGTCAAGCTTGATGTTCTGATCCGCAATTCTTGAGCAGAGGAATGCTCCGAGCTGGATATTGGCGACAATCGCGCTATCGCGCTGCTCATCGCGGGCCATGTTCGCCGACTTGAGATCCTTCTGCACCGCAACAAGCGACTCCCTGAGCCCGGCAAGCTCGCCCTGGAGATCAGCAAGCTCCTTCTCCCTCGTGCTGCCGCTTTCCTTGAGATCGCGGTTGGCCTCGGTGAGCTCGCGGTTCTTCTTCAGGATCTCCTCCTGCCTCTTGAGCTTCTGCTCGAGCTCGGAAATCTTCTTCACCGTTCCGGCATTGCCGCCGTGGGTGTCGCCCGCGTTGCTGTCATCCCCGAGGCTGTCCCACTCCTTCTTAATCTCCTGCAGGCGTTTGTCCGAGGTGAGTGCCTGCGCGCCTATGGCGGCCCTGAAGCCCAGGGTCTTTGACCTGAACTCCTTCCCGCCTGAATAGTAGCCGTGCTCGGTACGGAGGCCGTAGAAGAGGCCGCTGCCCGCAGTCTGATAGCTGCCGCCCCTTGACTCAAATCCGCTCGCCTGTCCGTGCGGGCGGCTGACCTTGCTGAGCGCGAACGGCGAGAACGTTATCTCGCTGACATTGCCCAGCATGTCGAAGAGCCCTGAGGCA
>ONIT01000050.1 GCA_900317945.1 uncultured Pseudomonadota bacterium | reverse complement strand
CAGGTGGGATTAGCCTATTCAAGCTGGAAACGCCGTATGCGGATCCGCACGTACGGTGTTGTGAGAGGTGTGATGCTAAAACATCCGCCTACTCGATTCCGGTCAGCAATACCGGCCGGCTCACTGATTAAGGCTGTGTTACTCGCCGAAAGTCATTGACTTGTGGAATTCATCCTTGAGCGCCTGGCTGCCGAGGCCACTCAGCTCCGTTTCGGAGGAATACCTCCAGTCATGGTAGTTGGAGCCGACATAGAGCTCGACTGCCCCTTTGTCTGCAATCTTGAACTTGAAAATATAGTCGCTCGGATCATCCTTTGAGCCGGGCCTGTTCTTTACATCAAGCACCAGAACCTCATCGAGCTCAGGTCCCATGTGTCTCTTCTGCCCGATCTCAAACCCGGGCTCCTGAGCCTTGGGGTAATACTTCTTAAGTGCTGCAAAGTTCTTCTGATAGTCCTCAATAAACCATTTCGCATACTTGACATTGCATCTGTCCTTGTACTCAGGAGAGCAGTATGATGCGAGCTTCTCGGCATCGCCTGCCGCAACAGCTTTTGCCATGCCGAGGGCGACATCCCCGGAATCGCTTCCGCATCCTGTAAGAGCTGATGCTGCAAAAAACGAGACGAGGAGGCAAGCAAACTTCTTCATAAAAATATCCTTGTGTTCTTTAAATCACCTGCCTGGTTCTGCTGACCATCGGCAGGCCATGTTCAAAATCTGCCCCGGATGCAGTCCTGTGCTTTTTGCATGTGTCTGCTGAACCGGAACAGCCGGTATCAGGAAGAGCAGCAGCAGCTCTCAGTAAAGTCTTATATATCAGTGCATGCCGCTTCAGTCCTGCGAAGACAATCTTACGGAAATATGTGACCCCAATCAAATTTTAGTGACGGCTGAAATGTCATACGGAGTCGTTTATCGATGATTTCCCCCTTTTTACCTGGACATCGCTGCATGGGAAGGAGATTCGCCATGTGGTTCGGAAAAGAAAAGCCGGAAAATCCAAGTACTTCCCGGCTTTCTTTGGCAGCAGCTGTCTTAAGGTAGCTTTCAGGCTATTCGCCGACGCACTGCTTGAACTTTTTCTCCAGGTCAACAACAACCTCGGTCATGCTGTTGACCTCCGGCTCCCAGTGGAGCGGCTGGCCGTCCCTTGTCGGATCGGTAGCGCGTATAACGGCCTGTTTCTTGTTCACACTGAAATGGAACAGGACTGATGCCCAGGCAGTAAGAATTGGATTCGGTCTGATCTGTACCCATGATTTGGTAGTGAACTTGTGCAGCTTGTCGCTCTCGTAAACGAAGAACTGCTCGCCGTTCTGGGGGGTACCGAGCATACTTGTAGCGCAGTCAACAGCCTTGCCGTAGATCTCGTCATCGCTGTGCTTTGTGGTCCACTTGAGCTCGTCCGGCGCATACTGCATGGCCGTGCATCCGGAGATTACTGCTGCAACAGCGGCCGATGCCATGAGAAGGGCAATCTTTTTCATCACATATCCTTTTTTATCAGTTTAATTTTCCGGGAACTGAACAGCCTTTTCCCGTTTTCCTTTGTGCGGCAGGACTGCTCACGGGGAGCCGCTCTGCCGCCACAGCAGCCCCTGCCCTGAGGGGCAGAGGCCGCCCGCCTGCACGATGCCGTCACTGCGTTCTCGGAATCAGGCCAGCCGTTCCTGACGGAAGAGCCGGCCCCGCGGTGGCATCCTGCCTGTGCAATTCCTGTTAGGGAATTACTTCACCGAATACTTCTTGATCAGCGCAGGCTCGTCCTTCAGGAGGTAATCCTTGAACTTTTTGAAGAAATAGTCCTGGCCGTCCTTATCGCATTCATACCTGGTGTACTGACTGTTGTCCTCACGCCAGTTGTAGTCTTTGTTCGGAACACTTTTGCCTTTGTCATCAGTGACAACTATGAAGCATGTTTTGGGATTCATTGCAGTTGTATATTCCATGGCAGCATTGAGCGTGCTGACGATAGAACTGGATGTGCCGTAACTGTTTTTTGATATCAGTTTCTTTCCATCAGAAGAAAATACGGCCAGTTTGGACAGCCTGTCGGACTGCCAGTCAGTACCATAAGTGACGAACTCATTGAAATGCTTGAATTTCGTATAGAGTTCTTTCATAAAGGGGCGCTCATCCCTCCATTCTCCCTCTGAGGGCTTTTCCTTTCCGCTCAGCACCGCATCAAATTTCTGCGCGAGCTGCTCATTGGTGAGAGTGTATTTTTCTGTTACGATCGGCTCAACCCATTTTTTTGTCTTGGCAGCGGCATTAAGCGGCTCTTCTGATGAGCTCTCCCAGCTTTTGTATCGGGGGAAGCCGACGGCGCCCTTGTCGCTGATCACGAACTTGAAGGTGTAGTCGCTGGGATCATCCTTGCTGCCAGGCCTGTTTTTGACATCGATTACTAGAATCTCATCGACAACCGGTCCGCCCATCTTGCTGTAATCCTCGTGCTTTTTCTGCCCGATCTGGTACTCAGGATCAGCAGCCTTGTCGTAGTACGCCTTCATTGAGGACAGTCCCTCCCTGTACTGCTCGATGACAAACTTTGCGCCCTTGATGTTGCAGCTCGTCTTCTCCTCAGGTGAGCAGTAGGAGGCGGCCTTCTCGGCATCGCCGTTCACGATTGCCTTCACCATGCCAAGCGCGACGTCCTCAGGATCGCTCCCGCACCCGGTGAGCGCTGAGACGGTTAAGGCTGAGGCCAGTGCAAAAATAATCTTCTTCATCAAAACATCCTTTTTACTGTCTGTACAATCATCTGCCGGTTTCTTAATGCTCCGGCTTTCACCTGCTGCAGCGTCTCTGCAGCCTGCGGTCTGAAGAGCATCCCGCGCTTTAGCAAGTGCTTCATGCCAGTGCAGTGCTCTTCATCTCCACGCGGACGATCATACGAAAAAGGCGTTATTTCAGTCAAATTTTTAATTTATGCCCGGTATGTCATTGCGGGTCGTCTGTGCGCAATTTTTTATTTTTGGGGCTTGAATCCTGATTTTTCAGCCTTCCAGAAACGAAAAAGCCGGAAAGTACAGAGACTTTCCGGCCTGGCTATGGCGGCTCTATTCGAGTCGGTATACGGGCAGGGCATCATTGCTTTCATGAGGCTTCCCAGGATTGTTTTGAATCATGGCGATGGACTCATGTTCCTTCAGATCCTTAGCCTGTGCAGCGCGCCGCGGATTCTATGCTACGGCTGTCCGCCTTTCCTCTTCTCCGGAGGATTTCCCTTATGGCGTCTCCGACTGAGAGGCCTCTTTCCCTGAGCTGCCTTATCGCCTCGACGTCATCCGCCCTGGTGGAATAGAGGAGCTTGTGGAAGTCGTCAACCACCAGGCGACCGATGCCTGAGCCGTAGTCAGTCATGAAGAATATCTCCGAGAAGTGCCCGGTAACGGTATGGACGGTCTTAAGGAGTCCGTAGCCAGCGGGGCTCAGGGGCAGCCTCTGCTCCTTCTCGAGCTGGTTCACGACCTCTCCCTTCTGCCCGAGGAGGTAGAGGTTCGCCGAGTTCTCAACTATGGCGCGCCCCGCGTCGGTGCTGTAGAGATCGTTCACCGACTGCGTCACGGTAACTGCCGCTCCGCCGTACTTCCTGAACCTCCGGTAGCCGGTCTCGAGGAACGATCCGACCTCTCCCGAGGTGAGGAGATCCCAGGCCTCGTCGATGATTACGACCTTGCGCCTGTCGCGCTCCCCCAGATACATGCTCTGCTGGATCTGGTAGATGAGCATGAGGAGCACGACCTGCTGCAGGTGCTTCCTGCCCTTGAGCTCCTCAAGCTCGAGTACAGTGAGATCCGACTCGAAGGCGACAGTGTTGTGCCCCGTGAAATACTTCCCGTACTCGCCCTCTGATGTGAATGGGAAGAGCTGCCGCCCGATGTCGCGCACCCTCGTGTCGCTGTCCTTCTTCAGTGTTTCCGCGACGAGATCAACCGTGATGCCGCGGCCGTATCTGTCCCAGAGCGAGGAGAGCGCGCGCTTCAGGCAGGCGATCTGCAGGTCAGAGAGCTTCTCCGTAGGGGCTGCCATGGCGGCAAGGAGCGCGGTGAGGATGTCGGCCTCCTCACCGTAGGAGCGCACGAGCTCGAAGGGGTTGAGGCAGATGGAGGAGTCCTTCCCGAACTGCATGAACCTTCCGCCGTAGGACTCGCAGAGCTTCTCGTAGGAGCGCCCGACGTCGATTACCCAGCAGCGCCCGCCAAGGGAGAGGCAGCTCGAGATGAGCTCGTTCACGAGGAACGACTTTCCGGAGCCTGACTGCGCGGCGATGCAGAGGTTGTAGTTGGTGCCGGAGTCGTAGAGCGACATGTTCATGAGGCCTCCCGTGCGGCTCACGAAGTTCATGGCGGGCGTTCCGGTGCCGCTCCAGGTGGCGAACACCGGGAGGAAGGCGACAGCCGCGCCGGCGTTGAGCGTCTTGTAGCGGAACAGCGACTGCACAGCGCCGCGGTCTGCGCCGAAGGGGAGCGAGTTAAGGAACACCGGCAGCATGAAGAAGCGGTCTCGCATCATCTCGAAGCCGATTTCCCTGAGGTAGGTCCTCGCCTCCTCGGCACGGCGTGACGCCTCATCAGCGCTTCCCGCAATAAGAAGGAGCGTGAACGAGGCCCTGACTATGACGTCGCCGCCGTTCACCGCGCTGAAAAGCACGTCAAAGCCCTTCTTCCTGATGGCAAGCTGCGGGAGGAAGCGCATCATTGGTCCCGTGGCCTGGTTCACCGTCCACTGCCTCCTCGCCTCGGTCCTCTCGCGGATCTTCTCCTGGTCAGGGTAGAAGAGGTTCATGGTGAGGAGGAACTCCCCAGAGATGCCGCGGGTTCCTGAGGTGAGATCTCCCGCAAAGCTCACAGCTCTTCCGAAATACATCCTCTCGGGGAGCCTCTTCGCCGAGAGCGCTGCGATGACGCGCTTCCCGGTCCTCACCGTGTCAGTTCCCGCCTCTATATACTCCCCGGGGGAGAGGAGGCTCTCCCTTACCGGACGGTCATCGTCGGTCCTAGGCATCCTCCCGTCAGCCTTAACCTTATCTCCCTCAAGTATGCGGGAGAAGAGCGGCATCAGGCGCTCCGGGGTGAGGGTGAGCGGGCGGAAGCCCACGGTCTTAAGTGACTCCATGAACGAGGATCTCCGTGAGATGAGCTCGGTCATCTCCGTGTCGCTTATAAGCTGCCCCGAAAGCGGGATCTTTACCGTGATGTAGAGCCGGAAGGTCCGGAGCACGCCGGCGAGCGCCGGATCCCGGAATCCCTCGGTGCAGTCCTCCAGAAAGGCGATTCTCCGCCTTACCGTCTCGCCGCTCAGATCGTCTCCCGCAGCGCCGCGGAGGGCCCCGATGGCGGAGAGCTCGCGGCTGATGTCGGAAAGCCCCGAGAGTGAGAAGGATACTGAGGTCCCCTTCGGCCACTGGGTGTTGATGAGGACAGAGAGCCTGCTCTGCAGCGCCTCATCGGCGCCGGAGAGCGGCTCTGTCACGAAGCCGAAGCCCGCTGAGCGGTCGGCGAGCAGGAAGATCCCGTCATCACTGTCAAAGGCAAGCTCCGGGAACAGCTCAGCGGCCCTCGTTATCCTTACGGTTTTCTCGTTCATGATGAAATTCTCCAGGCGGGCTTCAGGCTGAAATTTCTGATTTTGGTCCTTTCTGCCCGCCGGAGGAGATTCTTATCCGGAAGGCTTTGCTGCTTTCCCGTAAAAACGCACGCCGATGGGGGCTTTTCGGGGCGGTATTACATTGGAGCAGGGAGCTGCGTTTCCCGGAAGGAATTATGCCGGCCCGGCTGATGAAGAACGGGCATTTTGGAGTGAGGACAGACGGGTGCGCAATTGTGAGCGCCTCACCTTCTTGTGATAAATTAGCACTGCGGCGTGCCCGGAGCTGTAACTGACAATGCGCGCCAATGGAGATAAACAGAATGGATGACAAAGTCCTCAGAAATTTTACCTACGGCCTCTTTCTTATAACCGCCCGTGACGGCTCGAAGATGAACGGCTGCATCGTGAACACCGGCATTCAGGCGTCATCGGAGCCGCTCACTGTGGCCGTATCGGTCAATAAGGCCGACTACACCCACGACATGATCGTGAAGACCGGCGAATTCAACCTTACCTTCCTCAGCGAGGAGTCAGACTTCGCGACATTCAAGCATTTCGGCTATCAGAGCGGCAGGGATGTCGACAAGTTTGAGAAGTTCGAGTACAAGCTTGCGGCGAACGGCATCCCCTACATCACCAAGGGCGCAAACTCCTACCTCTCCGCCAAGGTTGTGAAGAGCGTTGACCTCGGCAGCCATACTCTGTTCGTCGCTGAGATCACCGACGGCGAGATCCTGGGCTCCGCTCCCTCGGTAAGCTACAGCTACTACTTCGAGCACATCAAGCCGAAGCCCGAGGAGAAGAAGGCAGACGGTGAGAAGAAGGTCGGCTGGATCTGCGTAATCTGCGGCTACATCTATCCGCATGAGGAGCTTCCCGCAGACTTCATCTGCCCGATCTGCAAGCATCCTGCCTCTGACTTCAAGAAGCTCTGAGCAGCCTCAAGAGATACGGATCACCTGCGCCGGGATGCCAGTGCCCGGCGCAGCTTCCTCAGATTTCTGAACGCGATCGCGTGGCGTAAGCACTGGCATATCAGGAACCCGCAGCACTGGCGTCTGGACATTGATTCCGGCCAGGACTGGATGCAGCTGAAGAGCCGTGAGTATTCCGGAAACTGATTCCTTCCGAACAGGCTTGCCATGAACATCCTGACGAGGCTGCAGCCAGAGCACTCAAAGAAAGGCGGGAAGATCCCAATGCGGAGGCTTATGCTGAGACTGCGCGGCGCTCCTGAGCCTGCGATCAATGGAATTATCAGGTACTGCAGAACTGCAGGCCAGGATGCCGGGGTTGGCTGTCAGACCAGGTCAGGTCGCGCTGTCGTTCTCAGAGCATGACTCAAATACAGCTGCAACCGTCATATATCTGTTTCGACATGTTTTGATTTGTCATTCTCTCCTCATGTTCAGAACGGGTTCGCACAAATCAGTCCATCTTCGTCAAAGCAGCAATGAGCTCCGGATGATAAGATTGAAGCAGGCTAAAAGATTTCAGGGAGTGCAGCATGCAGTTCAAGAACATAGGAATTGGCAATGTTACTGTCGCAGACTTCAGCCGCATGAATCTGGCATTCGCCGACAAGACTCCCTTTATCAAAGATCTTGAGGATCTCAGCTGCGAGGCCGTTGTTTTCCTGAGACCCAGACGTTTTGGCAAAACGCTGTTCACCAGAATCCTGTTTAATTACTATGACAGGAGCCTTGCAGGCAAATTTGATGAGAATTTCAATGGCACTTGGATTCACAGTCACCGCACACCAAGGGCTGGCTCCTATTACTGTCTGAACTTCGATTTCTCAAGAGTTGTTCCTGATTCCAGAGAGAGCAGGGACAGCTTTATCCTGGCCGTAGCCGCAGGAATCTCATATTTTTCGAGGCGCTATCCGGACAAGGGATTTCCTGAAGAGGCACTCGATCCAAAGCTGTATTCGTCGGCATCTGATCTCATAGGAAAATTTCTCATGTCTTTTGTCCGCAGGGCAAAAGACGGTGAGCGGCTCTACGTGATTATTGATGAGTACGATCATTTTGCCAATGAAGTTCTGTCAAAAGACAGCGAGGCATTCCGTGATCTGACGTCAACTGCCGAACAGCACGACGGCATGATCAAGACTTTTTACACCACACTGAAAAGCTACTCAGGCAGGGACGCCGGATCATGCATTGACAGGTTCTACATAACAGGAGTCTCTTCAGTATCCCTCAGTTCCCTGACATCAGGCTTCAACATCTGCTCAAACATCAGCGACAATCCAAAATTCAATGCAATGGCAGGATTCACTCACGATGAACTGTCAAAGATCATTGATGAGACAGTTGATTTCAGCACGCTTGGAAAGATTACAAAAAAACAGGTCATGACTATACTTGAGCAGCGCTATGACGGGTACCTGTTCTCAGAATCGGCCAGTGAAAGCATCTTCTGTCCAAACATGTGCCTGACCTTTCTGAGCAGGCTCATCACGAATAAAAAAATTCCGCCGCTCCTCTCTGAAGGAACGCTGTCAGCGGATGTGGCAAACCTTGACGGCATGATGAGGCTGGCTGAGCCATGGGCACGCGATCAGCTAGAGGAGAAGATCTTCAGGAAGGAAAGCGTGAGGGTGATTCTGCCGCAGGCCCTGAACCTCAATGAACATAACCTTTTTGACATGAGCGAAGCAGCGTCAATGCTGATGTATCTGGGCTTTCTCACAGCCGAACATGACTCCGGCGATGATGATGCACCGGATGATCTTATGAATTACCGCTGCCCGAATGAAGCAAGCTACCAGGTATTTCTGAACTACATTCAGTCACTGACCGGGCTCGGCCGCTGGAACCAGACTGATCTCTCCATGCTCGAGGAAAAAGGAGATATAAGGCCTCTCATCGATGCCGTGGCCTTATTCATCAGACGTATGAAGGACAGCTCATTCGCTGGCTTCAACGAGAGGACTCTTCAGACTGTTTTCTATTTCACGGTAAAAGATTCTGCCAGACGGGGTCTCACGGTCAGCATCGAATACGATACCGGAGCTCACGGCCGGGCGGACCTCTTCATACAGAACAGGAGGCCGGGAAGCAGACAGCTGCTGCTTGAGCTCAAATACCTGTCAAAGGCCAGGGGCACAGATCAGGCGGTTGCGGCAAAGCTTAATGAGGCAAAAGAGCAGCTCAGGCGCTATCGCGCCGCCCCGAATTTCTGCAATGTCAGGAATCTTGACTGCTGGTCAGTAGTTTTTGTCAATTCAGAGCCTGAGGCAGTGGAAAAACTGACTTGATGAATGGGCAGCTGTCATATTCCATGTTTTGAACAAATCATCCGGAGCATTCGAAGAAAAACGGGAAGATCCCAATGCGGAGGCTTATGCAGAAACCGCGCGGAGATCCCGAGCCTGCGTCCGATGGAATTATCAGGCACTGCAGAACTGCAGGTCCTGATGCCGATGTTCGTGCTGAGGCCCTGCCGCGATCGTGCGGCAGATCCAGTTTCTGATTCCTTCTGCTGTTCAGGAGCGTGAATTGGTGATAAAAGACACAGTTGTGTTCGTTTCTTATTTTTGAATCCATCCGGTCATAGCATGCGCAAGGCAGAAAGCGGTTTTACCCTCATTGAGCTCATTGTGGTCATCGTCATCCTCGGTATCCTTGCCGTGACTGCGGCCGCGAAGTTCATGAACCTATCCTCGGATGCGACAGCATCGGTCGTCAAGGGGCTCGCCGGGGCGCTCCGCTCCTCAAGCAGCATGGTCTACGCCAAGTCAAGGCTCCACACCGGCGACTACTGGGTCTGTGTCTCCGATGCCTGCACCGGCTCGTCAGCCAATAAATCTGATCCTGAGAACAAGGATCTTATTGGCAAGGACGGCTGGATCCGCATTGAGGCCATGAACGGCTATCCTGCCTCAAACATCCCTCCGTTTGACCTGAAGTCCTCAGGCATCGATCTCATCAATACCATTGCCGGCACGGTTGACCTAGGCGGCAGCGTCCTTGGGCACAAGCTCGGCGATGGGACCGAAGTCGGCGACTGGGTTGTAGGCCTGGGAAAGGGCGGCACAATGGTGTTCATTCCGGTCTCCTCCCATGGGGACAAGGATTTTGAAAGCGCGAACTACGGCGCAACGAAGGGCTCTGCGTCAGAGAGCGCAGGCGGAGCAGGCAAGTCAGGCCAGGTCGGCGTTGAGTCATCAGACTCCTGCGCGGTTGTCTATTACAATCAGGGCGATCCGGGCACCGCTCCTGTTGTCTCGGCGCTTACCGGCGGCTGCTGACCGGGCGTCAATCATTCTCCTGAGAGGCTTTTCACATGCCTCTTGTGATGTTTTCTGAACAGAAAGACGCAAATTAAGTAAAATCGGACGGTGCGGGGGGATCAGGCCGCGAGGCCGCATCCGTCCGCTTTTACTTTGTGGCGGGACGCAGGGCCTGCCAGGCTGTCTTTTTTCATTTCAAGTCAGAGGTTCACGGTGGACGATAAACTTACCTCGTTCGTGCAGCTTATCAACAGCTACCTTTGGGGCATCTGCGGCCTTATTCCGCTCCTTGTCGGCGTCGGCATCTACTTCACGCTGCGCCTGCGCTTCGTGCAGATCCGGAAGTTCATCACTGCGGTTAAGTTCACGCTCTCGGGCGCGAGCTTCAACGGCAAGAGGGCAGGAAAGAGCGGCATGTCCTCGTTCCAGTCGCTCGCGACCGCTGTAGCGGCGCAGGTCGGAACCGGCAACATCGCGGGAGCCGCGACAGCGGTTACCATGGGCGGCCCGGGCGCGATTTTCTGGATGTGGATTGCCGCCTTCTTCGGCATGGCCACCATCTTCACCGAGGCGGTGCTCGCGCAGCTCTTCAAGTCGAAGGACCACGCCGGCAACATCACCGGAGGCCCTTCCTATTACATAACGAACGGCCTCCATTGCAAGCCTCTCGCAATATTCTTCTCCTGCGCGGTGATCATCGCGCTCGGCCTCATCGGCAACATGGTGCAGTCGAACTCCATCGCGAGCGCCTTCACCCAGGCCTTTGACGTTCCTCCCATTGTCACCGGAATAGTCATTGCCGCCATCGCGGCATTTGTGTTCATCGGCGGCGTCGGGCGCATCGCGTCGACCACCGAGAAGATCGTGCCCATAATGGCGCTTGTCTACATTGTCGGAAGCCTCATCGTCATCTTCATCAACCTTGACCAGTTCATTCCCGCTATAAAGAGCATCTTCGTCGGCGCGTTCAACCCCTCCGCGGCTACGGGCGGCGTCATCGGCGCGACGGTTAAGGAGGCGATGCGCTACGGCGTCGCGAGAGGACTTTTCTCGAACGAGGCCGGAATGGGCTCGACCCCTCACGCCCATGCTGTAGCGAGGGTTGATCACCCTGTCGAGCAGGGGCTTGTCGCCATCTGCGGACTTTTCCTCGACACCTTCATCGTCCTCAACATGACCGCGTTCGTAATCTTCACCACGGGCGTCCTTGACGGGAAGACCACCGGAATAGAGCTTGCGCAGAAGGCCTTCAGCACGGGATTCGGCTCGACCATTGTCGGAGGGAGCTTCGTCGCGGTCTGCCTCTTCTTCTTCGCGTTCTCTACGATTGTGGGCTGGTACTTCTTCGCCGCGCAGAACGTCAAGTTCCTCTTCGGCACGAAGTCGGTGAAGTTCTACGTCTGCATCGTGCTTTGCTTCCTGGTCCTGGGCTCCGTGCTCAAGGTGAACCTCGTCTGGGAGCTCGCGGATCTCTTCAACGGCCTCATGGTCATCCCGAACCTCATAGCGCTTCTGGGGCTCGGCGCGCTCGTCTCGAAGGCCCTGAAGGACTTCGAGGGGCCCAGGGAGCTTGCTGACTCGAACGAGAAGACTGAGGAGTAAGGCAGCCCAAGCCGGAAGCCCCGCATTTTTCTGTTACTGGAGGAATTATGAGAAGATTTGCTGAAGTTTCTGCTGCCGTGCTTCTCGCCGCACTTCTCGGGGGATGCTCGTTCAGCGGCTCAAACAGCAGCGCGTCAGTTCACTACAACGATGCAGGATACTCATCTGAGGCAAGCTACGATGACTCATCGTCCTGGGCCTCAATCGGCTTTGAGCTCTCGGGCTTCAACGGCCATGAGTCAGGCGCGAGGATCTGCCTTGACCGCGAGATGACCAGGGTCTGCGAGGGCGGGGCGGTGACTGATGAGAACGGATCTGCCTCAATACGCGTGAGCGGCGCTGAGGCTGACGTCATCAGAACCGCCGGCATTCCGGTGACTGCGGTTCTTTCGGATGGCACCGTGCTCCGGGGCCTCGCGAAGGGGAATGACGCAGTTGAGAAGACCATCGTCCTGAGCCCTTCCATATCCCCTGTGTATGACCGCGCTTCAAAGACCGGGCAGAGCGTTGATGAGGCGCTCTCCGGCGCGGCCTTCTCCCTGGGCTGCGGCACTGACGATCTTCTGCATGCGGAGCCCGGGAGCGCTGTAAATGTGATGCTGAAGGCGTCGCTTGATGCAGGAGAGCCTCTTGACGAGAATCTCCTCGTGAACCGGAGCGGGGATGTAAGCATTGTCGAGAGCAGGCTCAGCGCCGGGGAAACGCCAGTTGAGATTGCGGAGAGCTACCGCCTGGGCGGCAGGTTCTGAGCGTTTCAGCTCTGGCGCTTAGGAAGGCCCGGCTCTCTGAGCCGGGCTTTTCCATATAGGGATGAATCGCGGACAGAGTTTCTGGAAATACAGGACTGGTGAAAATCATGCAGGACATTAAGGTTGAAATTGTATCGCCTGATGACGCGGAGGAGCTTCTTCAAATCTATGCGCCTTACGTGACGGGCACCGCGATCACCTTCGAGTACACCGTGCCGTCAGCGGAGGAGTTCAGGGAGAGAATCATAAATACCCTGATGACCTATCCTTACCTCAAGGCAGTGCGGAACGGTGAGATCATCGGCTACGCCTATACCGGGACCTTCAAGGGCCGCGCCGCCTATGACAGGGCTGCCGAAACCTCAATCTATGTAAAACAGGGACTGACGCGCTCAGGGGTCGGGAAGCTTCTGTACGCGGAGCTCGAGAGGATTTCGGGAAAGCAGCATATACTCAACCTTTACGCCTGCATCGGCTACCCCGTTAAGGATGACGATGAGTACCTGACCAGGAACAGCGCGGAGTTTCATGCGCACCTCGGCTACACGGAGGTCGGGAGGTTTCATAAGTGCGGATACAAGTTCGGGCGCTGGTACGACATGATCTGGATGGAGAAGTTCATCGGGGAGCATGACGCGGAGTTCGAGCCTCTGGTGAAGTTCCCCGAGCTCGGGCTTAAGGCATAGGTCTCAGAGGCACAGGGGCAGGCAGAATTCAGGGATGCGATCGTTGAAAACAGACTCTTTTCTCTCAGGACTCAGGCACAGCAGCAGTGCTCTCCTGAGAGAGGGCATGGAGGCCCTTTCATCATCGGGAGGCTCTGTTTTTGCCGTAAGGGCAGCGCTCGTGTGCCTGATCCTCAAAGGCCTTTGTGATCCCGGAACGCTCTGCCGGGTTGCCGGAATTTCAGAGAGCAATCTTGCTGAATGGGTCAGGACTGCTGATGAGGAAGGCTTTGACGGCCTCACGGGAGAGAGCGGCAGTGAAAGCTCTGGGGAGCATGGCATCCTGGTTCCGCAGAGGCTTCTCGATCTCCTCAGGGCTGTCCGGCCGGTCAGAGGAAACGTGCGGCTTTCGGAGCAGCAGAAGTCTGAAGTCAGGGAAGTTCTCGGCCATTGTCGATCTCGGCTGCGGGAACGGCGCGCTTGTAAAGAAACTCCATGACAGAGGTCTTTCTGTCATCGGGATAGACGCGTCTGAGGATCTCCTCCGGATCGCGAGGGCAGACTATCCTGATATCCCTTTCATCTGCGCCGATGCGGCGGACTTCAGGCTCGAACAGCCTGTCGACGCGGTGTTCTCGAACGCGGTTTTTCACTGGATTGACCGGGAGAGACAGCCTGCCATGCTCTCCTGCGTATACAAAGCACTGAGGAAGGGCGGGCAGTTCGTCTTCGAGTTCGGCGGATCGGGAAACAACGCGCTTATCCATGAGGCGCTGCGCTCTGAGTTTGAGAAAAGAGGCTGCCGCTATACTATGCCGTTCTACTTTCCGGGCATCGGCGAGTACGCCCCGCTTGTTGAGCGGGCGGGCTTCCAGGTGAGGACCGCGCTGCTTTTTGACCGTCCGACAGAGCTCAAGGGCAAAGACGGCCTCAGGGACTGGATAGAGATGTTCGTGAAGGTGCCTTTTGCCGGTGTGAAGGAAGATGACAGGATCGCGATCATCGATGGCGCCGTAAGGCGGCTTGAGCCTGTTCTCTACCGGAACGGAAAATGGCATGCGGACTATGTGCGCCTTCGCATGAAGGCAGTCAGGCGCTGAGCCGGGGCCCTGCCTGCGCTGTGATGGTGGGGAAAATTCCGGAATGCGGAATCCGCTTTCATTTCCGCATCCCTTTCCCTGCCGGCCGCGGTGCACGGGGTGAAAGATTCAGGGCGTATCCGGGAATGCCCGGCTGCGCTGCACATCGTGGGGAGGAAGACGGTCATGAGCGATAAGGAAAAATCAGGAAGGAATGGCGCGGAGCACTCCGCTGAGGAACGGACGCTTCCTGAGGAAAAGTCAGGCAGCCGGGCTGAAGACGCCATCGGAAGCCTTAAGGAGTCCATTGGGATAATGAAGAAAGCCGGTGAGCGCCTCGGAAGGCTCGGGAAAGGCGAGGTTCCGGAGCAGAGGGACTGAGGCCTGCCCGCTGTGACCGGCCAGGGCAGAGCCGCCCGTGTGTCAGGCTGTGAACTTTCCTCTCACACAAACTGTGGACGGTTCCGGAACTCTTTTGCGATGCCGTCCCTCCGGCATTTTCCCCGGATCTTCAGTTATCCGAGAAGCGCCCTGAGCCCCCTGGAATCGAGGATCGCGATTTCCGGCGGCGCGTACGAAATCAGCCCTTTTTCCTCCATTTTCCGGAGCTCCCGGTGGAGCGACGGGCGAGACACGTTCATGAGCGAGGCCCAGTTCGAGACCGAGCCCGGGATCCTGATCTTCTTCTCTCCGCTCTCCTCGGATTTCATCAGAAGCCAGAACGCGGCCTTCTGCGCGATCCCCCTGAAGCCTGTGAGCTCAAGCCTTCTCTGCAGCATGTAGGTAACGGACGCAATCGCGATGATGAAGCTCTCCATGACTCTTGAATCTTTCCTCATGAGGGAGAGGAGTTCCTCCCTTTTGAGAATCAGCACCTTTGAGCGCTCGTTGGCAACGAGATCGCATGGATAGCGGCGCATCGCCGAGAATGCCGCGGCCTGCCCGAGGAGGTCTCCCTGCCTTCTCAGGGGGACGCTCATCTCCGAGCCGTCGGGGAAGGGCTTAATCCCGGCGATGCTCCCCTCAAGCACTATCCCGACGCTCTCCGCACGGCCCATGAAGCGGAAGACGGTTTCTCCCTTCTCAAAGGTCCTGACATTGCACTCGAAGCCCTGAATGAGCTTACTGAGATCCTCCTCCGGGATGTTCCTGAAGAGCGCGCATTTTGTGAGAATCTGGCAGTCCATATGGCCTCCGCTTTTCCCTTAGTATACCAGCAGGAATTTTCTCTTTTTTTGAATCGCTGTATCCCGGGATACAGGGAAAAGTCCGGCACCGCTGTAAGATGGGTTCAGAAAGAAAGGAAAACGAAGCCACGCGGCAGGAACTGCCGGGCGGCTGAGGAGGCAGGAATGGCAGGAACCTACGGAAAGGTCTTCTCGCTCGCGAAGGAGAATGAGCCGGTTCCGGGCTGCACGATATCAGGCGCTCTGGTGCCCGGGGTTACGGTCTTCTCGCTCGGCGCCGGCACCGACATCAGTGCGGAGCGCTATCCCGCTGAGGGCATGCAGCTCATGCTCGCGGGCAAAGCGCGGCTGGAGTACGGTTCTGGGAAAACCGGAATTGAGCTCGTGAGCGGCGATGCGGTCATAAAGGAAGCGGGTAGCGACATCGGCGTAAGGGCTCCGGGCGATGCGGTTTATGTTGAGATTTTGTCAGGAAAGGAGGACGTTATGAACAGTGCGGTAAAGGCAGGAGAGGTATTCAGGCTCGCTGAGCTCGTTCCCTTCAGGGAAGGAAGAATTGTCAATATGGACGTCATGAGCGGCCCACGGATGAAGTTCGCGGTCATGGCGTTTGACGCGGGCTGCGCGCTCCCTCCGCATGCCGCGCCCGGCGATGCCATCGTCTTCGCGCTTGAGGGAGAGGGATTCATCGGCTATGGCGGGGAGGAGCATGTCATCAGGGCGGGTGAGAATTTCCGCTTCGCGAAGGGCGATCTCCACAGCGTCAGAGCGGAGAATAGGTTCAAGATGGCGCTCCTCCTCACGATCCCTGAATGAAAGAGGAGGCATCGCTGAGGATAAGCGGGCAGGGCAAAGGTCCCTGACTTTTCTCACGGAGCTGCAGATGCGCGCTTTTGCGGAGTCATGCGGTAAACTCTTCATGGAAGATGTCTGTCCGCAGCCTGCGGCCTGATCCGGGGCCAGGCTGCGGACTTTGGCGTAAAAGGAGAGCTTATGCCGGAGAGCGTTGCAAGGACTGAGATGAGATTCGGAACAAGGCTTGTCAGGGTGTATCCGGCAGGGCCTTCAGCCCCCGCCGTGTACTGCAGCGACTACTTGGAGAGCGGGGAGAAGGTCATTGAGGAGTGCCGGAGGCTCGGCGCCTCTGCGTTCAGCCTTGTTACGGTCTCGAATCTTTCGTGGGACGCGGATCTCTCGCCCTGGCCCCACGGACCCGTCGTGAGCCGCGAGGATGACTTCCGCGGGCTCGCGGGGGACTATCTCGGGTTCCTTCTCGATGATGTCATTCCCTATGCTGACAGCGTCACCGGAGGGGCGCCGTCCGCAAGGCACATTGCCGGCTACTCGATGGCCGGGCTATTTGCCATCTGGTCGCTCTTTGAGACTGAAGTCTTTGAGTCTGCCGCTGCTCCTTCGGGCTCACTCTGGTACCCCTGCTTCCGGGACTTCTTCATGGAGCATCAGTTTGCGGGGAAGCCCCGCCGCGTCTACTTCTCTATCGGAAACCGCGAGACGAGGACCAGAAACCAGTACATGAAGAGAAACGCAGAAATCATGAAGGAGCTCTCCGCAGAGTGCGTAAAGCGCGGCTCTGAGAGCGTCTTTGAGGAGAATCCCGGGAACCATTTTGTTGATTCGGAGCTCCGCACGGCAAAGGGGATCTGCTGGATCCTTGGAAAATGATCCCTGCGCTGAAGCAGCTGCAGGAAAGCGCGGGCACTGCTGATACGGGGCACTCCTCTAAAGACAAAGCCGCCCCGGCTCTGACAGCAAATTTTCAGAACCGGCGCGGCTTTTTACGGTGCAACGCAAAAAAGGCTTCCTCCTGTCAGGGACAGGTATGGAAGCCAAGGAGCTGCTGATGACAGCCGGATCAGTTAAGCTGCGACGCTTACTGACTCAGCATCTTCGCCTCTCAGGCTCAGAGTATAGCCGCGTACGTTGATAATCAGCGGATCGCCGAAAGGCGCGCGCTTGTTCATTACAACCCTGGTTCCGCGGGTGATGCCCATATCGAGCATTCTGCGCTTGAGAGCACCGTGTCCGAGTAAAGTCTGAACAGTCGCACTCATGCCCGGCTTGAGATCCTTGATAGTCATTTTATTTTCTCCCCTTATAACAATGGTGCCAGTGTTCCGCCGCTTTCCTTGCGGCATATCGTAAGGTTAACCTTACCTTACGCGCATTATAGAACAGAAAAATACGCTGTGCAAACATTTCTTCTACTTTTTTCCGGAAACGGCTCCGGCCGCAGCCAGGCAGAAATGAGCCACAGCTCTCATTTTCACGGTGGGCTGACAGTGACAGGCTTATATGCGCTTTGCAGCAGGGAAAGTCTCAGGAAGGCACTCCGGGCCCGGGCGGATGAACGGCAAAAAAGCGATAATCAGTCCTGATATCAAAAATAAAAGAGGAAAGCCGGATGAAACTGCATGACGCGCTCAGAAAGCTCTGCAAGGAGTACGGGAACACCATCATACAGAAAACAAAGGTTGTGTACCTGCTCTCTGATCTCGGGGCATTTGAGGATCATCCGGAGCTGAGGGAGGTGATAAAGCTTATAGTCTCGGGCGGTTTCGCCAGGAAATTCTGCAGCTTCAGCCATCTCAAAGACTATGATGATTTCTTCGACCATGGAGAGGATGCGATAGATAAGCTTTATGACCTTGCCGGTGAGAACCTTGCCGGCTATGCGGTTGACTCCATTGCCTACGCATTCGGCCTGATTGATGATCCTTCAGAGATGGACTCATCACTCAAGGCAGCCTCCCGAACGGATAACGGCGACAATGCCGCTGCCTCTCCCGCAATTCCCGTGACGCTCGACGAGAACGGAGAGATGTTCGAAGAGTGCCGAAGAAAGGCTGAGCAGGGCGATGCTGGAGCGCAGTGCACCCTGGGACTTATGTATTTTTCCGGACTCAACGTCAGGGAGGACAGCGGGGAGGGCATCAGGTGGCTGAGGAAATCCGCGGTACAGGGCTATGACATGGCCCAGGCATCCCTAGGGAATATATTTTACAGAGGTGACGGTGCCGCGCAGGATTACAGCGAGGCTCAGAAATGGTTCCGCATGGCTGCGGCGCAGGGCAATGCCGCAGCGGCGTACTGGCTCGGCAGAATGTATCAGTGCGGGGAAGGCGTGCCGCAGGATTACAGAGAGTCGTACTCCTGGTATCTGAAGGCCGCTGAGCAGGAACACTCCGAGGCTGAGACCAATATCGGCGTCATGTACACGAAGGGCGTCGGTGTAGAAAAGGACTATGGCGAGGCGATGATGTGGTTCAGGAGGGCGGCGGAGCACGGGAGCGTCGCTGCCATGAACAACATCGGAAACCTTTACATGGGCGGTGTCGGCGTGGCGCAGGATTACTTCGAGGCCCGCAGATGGCTCCGGAAGGCCGCTGAGCTTGATTACCCCAATGCCGAGTACAACCTTGGCGTGCTTCTCGCTGAAGGGAACGGCGGTCCTTACGATCCTGAAGAGGCTTTCTCCTGGATCCGGAAGGCCGCAGAGGAAGGGCATACCAGTGCCATGGTCAGGCTCGGCGTGATGTACGAGGACGGAGAGGGCACCAGGAAAAACTGCGGCGAGGCCATGAAATGGTACCTTAAGGCTGCCGATCTCGGGAGCTCATATGCGGAGTGGAACATTGCCCTTGTCTATGAGGAAGGGCGGGGAGTCCCTGCGGATCAGGAGAGGGCCGCAGAGTGGTTCCTGAGGGCGGCGGAGCACGGTGACGCGGCAGCGCAGTGCGTTATGGGCGAAAGGTATCTTGACGGCAATGGCGTGGCGCAGAATTTTACCGAGGCGGAGAAGTGGCTCAGAAAATCCGCTGAGCAGGAGTATTCCGATGCGCAGAACAGGCTTGCCGCGATGTACCGTGACGGCCTGGGTGTCGGGCAGGATTATGAGGAGGCCCTGAGGTGGTTCCGCGAGGCCGCAGAGAACGGGCACAGCGGCGCGGAGAACAGCCTCGGCGAGATGTACCGTGACGGCCTCGGTGCAGGGCAGGACTATGCTGAGGCGATGGAGATGTTCCTTATGGCAGCAGAGGACGGGAACGCGGACGCCGAGCGGAACATCGGCGGCATGTACCTCTCGGGGCAGGGCGTTGGGAAGGATCCGGCGGAGGCAATGAAGTGGATTCGCCGGGCATCTGAGCATGACGGGCTGGAATAGCCGCAGAAGAGCTCCTGACAGCATACTGCGATTGCCGCAGGCAGGGAATTCCGGTGGCGGCGGTGCTCCTGGAGTATGAAATTTCTCACGTTTACAATCAAAAACCTTTATAGTAAGGCTGATAGTCTTACAGACTGGGCAGAGGCAGAAGATGACTGACAGTGTGATATACCCGATAGGCATACAGGCTTTCTCCAGTGTACGAGAGGATGGTTTTCTCTATGTTGACAAGACACAGTACGTATACGACCTTGCCAGAAAATACCGGTACGTTTTTCTCTCCCGTCCCCGCCGTTTCGGTAAGAGTCTGCTGGCTAGCACGTTTCATGCTTACTTCAGCGGGAAGAGAGAACTGTTCAGCGGTCTGGCCATTGATAAGCTGGAGAAGGACTGGGAACAGTACCATGTGCTCCATTTCTCCCTTGGAACCGCCAAGATGGGCACTGTGGATGATCTGTACACGCAGCTGAACCTCCAGCTTAGCTGGATTGAGGAGAACAGCGGCATTGACAATAGTCGGATGAGTTCGCCAGGTGCCCGCATGCAGGCTGATGTGCTGGAACTTTACAGGAAGACCGGAAAGAAGTCTGTAATACTTATCGATGAATATGATTCACCTATGCTTACAGTTCTCCATGACAATAAGAAACTGGAACTCATGCGTACAGCACTGCAGAGTTTCTACGCACCGCTGAAGGACCTCAACCCGTATCTCCGGTTCGTTTTCATCACCGGCATCACTAAGTTCTCACAGCTAAGCATATTTTCGCAGATCAACAATCTGGTTAAGATCTCGATGATGCCGGCATACAGTGCCATCTGCGGCATCACACAGGATGAGCTGGAGTCCTGCTTCAGGGACGGCATCGCTGGGCTTGCTGAAGGGAACGGGATGACTGAGGCTGAGGTTATTGCAACGCTAAAAAGAAAATACGATGGCTATCACTTCTCAAGTAAGTCACCTGGGGTTTACAACCCTTTCAGCCTTCTCTCTGCTATGGACTCCCGCGAGCTGCACAACTACTGGTTTGACACAGGAACACCGGTTTTTTTGATCAGCCAGATCAGGAAGTTTCACACGGATATCACAGCGGTTGACGGCAGCATGGCAGACGCTGCTGAATTTGATGCGCCGACAGAGAACATGCACAGCATACTGCCGCTCCTCTATCAGAGCGGATATCTGACCATCAAGGACTACGATCAATCTTTTGAGACCTATACACTGGGGTTCCCGAACGAAGAAGTTAAGGTAGGGTTTACCAGAATGCTTATCCCCTTCTATGTTTCTTCAGACATCAACGGGACCACTAATGCATGTAGGCAGATCTGCCGGGCACTTACAGAGAACAATATTGATGCGGCACTAACTGCCGCACAGAGCTTTTTCGCCTCTATTCCTTATCAGGAAGGTACATTGAAAGACGCCCCGGTTGCCGAAGGGCATTTCACTGCCATGCTTTACGTGATGTTCTCATTCCTTAACCGGTATGTATGGTCGCAGGTGCGTGTGGCACTTGGGCGCATGGACATTCTGGTGAAGACCGGACGTACCATCTACGTCATGGAACTGAAGCTCGACGGGAGTGTTGAGGAAGCTCTGAAACAGATTGACAGCAAGGGCTACGCCATCCCCTGGCAGGCCGACGGCAGAAAAGTTGTGAAGGTCGGCATAAATTTTTCGTCAGAGCAACGGACTATCAAGGAGTGGACTGCTGTAGGCTGACGGTTCTTAGACTCTCAGATGCTTTCGGGCAGTCGTCAGCTATGGCGTAAAAGCAATGACAGCATCAGAAATGTTTTTAAACTGCTGTGAATTTCAGAACTGTTTTTACGTGCGGTCACACCTCACTTGAGAGCACAATTTCGGTTCCGGCACGGAGATCAGAGCAGCCTGCGAAGCTGAAGCGGATCATCTTGCATACCATCTCGGTCCAAAGCTTCTCAATGGCGAGCCCTTTGAACATCTCCCTACCTTTTGAGAACAGGCTTTCAAGTGCAGACACCAGGAGGCTCTTTCCGAAGAAATGCGGGCGCGCAAGGAAGCACTGGTCATGCTCACTGATCATCCTGCAGATGATGTACGTCTTGCCAGCGTACGCCATATCCCCGCTTCTGATTAAGCCGGAATCCTGTATTTCTGCATGAAGCTTCCTCATGGCGTTTCTCTCTGATCTGTCCTCCTTTCAAAGCTCCAGCCGCCTTCCGGACTGACGATGTTTTCAGTCATGTTTCCCGTCATGCACCTGGCTGTTTTATGACCAGCTCCTGATTTGTGATCAATTTAACAGAACATTTACATTTGTTTCAATGACGCCTCACGCGTGCCCAATAAACTGCGCGCGAGTTTACAAGCACTTTGAGGGTATATGTTTACGTCAGGTCTCTTTTTGACAATCATTGTCTTTCTGATGATCCTGGCAGCGGTTGATCTGTTCGTCGGCGTCAGCAACGACGCTGTGAACTTCCTCAACTCCGCTGTTGGATCAAGGGTCGCCCCGCTCAACCACGTCCTGGTTGTGGCGGCTGCCGGTGTCCTCATCGGCGCCACCTTCTCCTCAGGAATGATGGAGATAGCGAGAAGCGGAATGTTCTATCCGGAGAAGTTCTCCTTTGAGCAGATTGCGTTCATCTATTTCGCCGTAATGGTGTCGGATGTCATCATGCTCAATATCTTCAACTCCCTCGGCCTTCCGACCTCGACCACGGTCTCGATTATCTTCGAGCTCCTCGGGGCAGCGGTGTTCACCGCCTGCTGGATGCTCTGGAGCCAGGGCGCAGGCATCGGCGAGATGGTCTCCTACATCAAGCCTGACCGCACCTTCACCATCGTCTCCGGAATCCTGATTTCGGTTGTCGTGGCCTTCGTTGCAGGCGCCATCATACAGTTCGTGCTCCGTATCCTCTTCAGCTTCCAGCTCAAGAATACCTACCGCATGTTCGGCGCGCTCTACTCCGGACTCTCACTGACCGGCATCATCTACTTCCTCGTCATGAAGGGCGCCAAGGGCGCATCGTTCATGAAGCCTGAGTACATCGACTTCATCAACGCCAACACCGCGGAGATCCTGGCGGCCTGCTTTGTCATCTTCACCGTTATCAGCGAGGTCCTCATCCTCCTCGGACGCAACGTATTCAAGCTCATCATCCTCGGAGGCACCTTCGCCCTGGCGTTCGCCTTCGCCGGAAACGACCTGGTTAACTTCGTCGGCGTTCCCCTTGCGGCACTTGACGGCTACCAGACCTGGAGCGCAAGCGGCACGCCTGCGGATCAGCTCATGATGTCGAGCCTTGCCGGAAAGTCGGCGACCCCGACCATTTTCCTCGTCCTCTCCGGGCTCATCATGGTCATCACCCTCTGGTTCTCGAGGAGCGCGAGGAAGGTCATCCAGACCTCAATCAACCTTTCGAGCTCCGCCGGCGGCACCCGTGAGCAGTTCGGCGCCACCATGCCAGGCAGGCTCATCACCCGCATGGGCCTCTCCGCTGCGCGCTTCTGCGACAGGCTGATCCCCTCGGCTGCCAAGGACTTCATGGCTGCAAGGTACAAGCCCCTTCCCCGCGTGAAGGGCGAGGTTCCCCCCCCCCGCATTCGACTATGTCCGCGCGTCGGTAAACCTCGTAGTCGCCGCAATCCTCATTTCCTCCGCAACCTCCCTCAAGCTGCCGCTCTCGACCACCTACGTGACCTTCATGGTTGCCATGGGCTCGTCATTTGCTGATGGCGCCTGGGACAGGGAGAGCGCGGTATACCGCATCTCCGGAGTAATCACCGTCATCTCCGGCTGGTTCCTCACCGCGGCCTGCGCCTTCATCATCACCTGCTGCACGATGCTCTGCATCTTCATCGGCAAGTGGGTAGCGGTCGTTCTCCTCCTGGTTCTCGCCATCTACCTCATCTGGCGCTCCAACTTCTCGAAGAAGACCTCCGCGTCGCCGGTTGCCGACATGGTCTCAGAGCTCCACGGCAACAACGATCAGATCCTCTCCGCGGTTGCAAAGCGCATCCCGGTAACCTTCAACGACTGCTGCGACGCTCTCTCGCGCGGCTTTGACGGCTTCTTCGCCGATGAGGAGACTACCATCAGGCGCGCCCGCAACAAGGCCTACCGCATCACCGACTACCTCATGAACGAGAGGAACGGCTACTACTCGATGGCCATTGACGAGAAGTCAGAGGCAAGCGTCGACACCACCCACTACTTCTACGTCGCCTTCAACGGCATGTACGAGGCATCGAAGGAGGTGCAGGCCGCCATCAGCCACGCCATGGAGCATGTCGCGAACCGCCACGTGGTCTTCGGAGGCGATCTGAAGAAATCGCTGCTCTTCATCTTCGAGGAGCTGAAGAACCAGCAGAAGCTTCTGGACAAGTTCTCCAAGAAGCCTGACAGCGGCTCCGCAGACAAGATCGTAAAGAAGGCGCAGCAGATCAACACCTGCATCGACAAGGCCCAGATCAGCCTCGTCGAGATGATCGCGAAGAACCACCTGCCGAACCACAGCGCAGAGACCTTCCTTACCTTCCTCAACGCCATGAGGGACATGAGCGAGAGGTACGCGGCCATCGTCCTCCACGGAAACGCGATTGCCGTAACCCTGAACCAGACAGAGAAGAGCTCCAAGTAAGACTCTCTCTGCTGAGGCAGAATCGCAGAAGAACAGGCCGTCCGGGCGCGCCCCGGGCGGCTTTTTGGTGTGCTCGGCATGAGCATTGACTATAGGGTGAAAGTCCCGAACTCGCCCGCTGGAGGGAAGAGTTAGCGAACTGTATGTTCCTTGGTGCATTATCCTTCAACCAGCCGGTAGGAAAGTGGAATACCTCGAATGTTACCGATATGCACGGTATGTTCAGCAATGCCGAATCATTCAACCATCCGATCGGTGAATGGAATTCCTCAAAAGTCTGGAATATGGGAAGGATGTTCGCGAGTGCCGGATCCTTCAATCAGCCGATCGATAAATGGAACACATCCAATGTTACGGATATGTCCGAGATGTTTTGCGATGCTGAGAAATTCAACTGCCCGGTAAATACAGGGATGTTTCAAGTCTGGAGGACTGCGGCAGAATGTTTGAAGGTGCAGATGCCTACAGCCATCCGAAACCCGCCTGGAGTGACAATCAGTAATTCGGGCGTAATCTATAATTCGTGCATGCTGTAAATCAAGGATTGAAACGAAATCGGCAAAGCAAATTTTAAGATGGATAATGAGGAGGTTTTAAAGCCTAAAGTTTGAAACCTCTGAAAACATTATTCAGACGAGGGGTAACCTGACTATTTAATAGTTGTGAAGAATTTTCTGCATGATAATCAGCTGACATTGACGACTGATTCAAAAAACGTATGTGAAACAGAGGAGTTTGCTGTAAAGATTATGAATGAACCTGCAGGACATGATTACGCCTTAAAGTCAGGTCGCAAGCTGCTTTACCATGGCATAAGAGTGATTAACTTCATGATTTTGTATCAATTCATGTCTAAATATTACTGAGCGGCTGTGCCCTGCTCTATAATGACAGAAACAAAAATATTTAAGTGATCCCGTGAGTTTCTCATAATTCGGGAAAAATAACCATATTTTTTAATTTCCAGTTTTTCTCAAAAACCCTTACGCCGTAAGGGTTTTTTAGTATTTATATG
>ONIT01000032.1 GCA_900317945.1 uncultured Pseudomonadota bacterium | reverse complement strand
GATCATCAGAAAAAAACAAAACTGGCGGCCAGAGGCCGCACACGGAGGATATATATGACAGATTCCATGCAGCCTGCTGAGCATATCAGCGACGTTCTCATCATCGGAAGCGGCGCGGCAGGACTCACCCTCGCACTCAAGCTTGCCGACTCTGACAAGGACATCCATATCGATGTCCTGAGCAAGGGCCCGGAGAGCGAGGGCTCAACCTCCCACGCCCAGGGCGGAATCGCCGCCGTGCGCGACACCCTGAAGGACAACGACAGCATAGAGTCCCATGTCCAGGATACCCTCATTGCCGGCGCCGGCCTCTGCGACGAGGCCGCTGTGCGCTTCACAGCCGAGAACGCCAAGGACGCCATCGACTGGCTCATCACCGAGGGAGTTCCCTTCGACAAGGATGAGGACGCTGCGAAGAACGGCCGCGACGAGTACCACCTCACCCGCGAGGGCGGCCACAGCCACAGGAGAATCTTCCACGCCGCGGACGCTACCGGCAAGGCAGTCTCGGACACCCTTATAAGCCGCGCCAAGACCCATCCGCAGATCACCGTCTACGAGGAGTTCAACGCGATTGACCTCGTAACCACCAAGAAGCTGGGCCTCTCCGGAAACCGCGTCCTCGGGGCCTATGTCCTCAACTGCAAGACCGGCCGCGTCGAGAACTTCTACGCCAAGTTCGTCGCGCTCTGCACCGGCGGCGCCTCCAAGGTCTACCAGTACACCACCAACACCGACATCTCCTCCGGAGACGGCATCGCCATGGCCTGGCGCGCAGGCTGCCGTGTCGCCAACATGGAGTTCAACCAGTTCCATCCGACCACCCTCTACAACAAGGATGACCGCAACTTCCTCCTCTCCGAGGCTCTCCGCGGAGAAGGCGCGCTCCTCAAGCGCCCTGACGGCACGAGGTTCATGCCGGATCACGACAAGCGCGCCGAGCTCGCTCCGCGCGACGTGGTCGCGAGGGCCATCGACTTTGAGATGAAGAAGCTCGGAGCTGACTGCATGTACCTCGACATCAGCCACAAGCCCGCTGACTTCATCATGAAGCATTTCCCGACCATCTATGATCACTGCATCAAGGTCGGCATCGACATCACCAAGGAGCCGATCCCCGTCGTTCCCGCTGCGCACTACACCTGCGGCGGCGTCATGATCGACAACCGCGGCCAGACCGACATCAGCAACCTCTACGCTGTAGGCGAGACCAGCTACACCGGACTCCACGGCGCCAACAGAATGGCCTCCAACTCAATCCTTGAGTGCCTCGTATACGGCGCCGCAGCCGCGAAGGACATCCTCGCAAGGCTCCCGAACGCGCAGGGCATCACCAAGTTCAAGCCCTGGGACGAGGGACAGGTCACCGACTCCAACGAGGAGGTCATGATCCAGCACAACTGGCACGAGCTCCGCCTCTTCATGTGGGACTATGTCGGCATCGTCCGCACCAACAAGCGCCTCGAGCGCGCGATGCACCGCATCAACCTCCTCAAGGACGAGGTCCAGGAGTACTACTCGAACTTCAGGGTCTCCAACAACCTCCTTGAGCTGAGAAACCTTTTGCAGGTTGCGGAACTTATTGTAAAATCAGCGATGCTTCGCCACGAGTCAAGAGGTTTGAATTATAATCTTGACTACCCCGGCCAGGAATCACAGCCCAAACCGACCATCCTGACTCCGGGCGTCTGAATCCCGGACTGAAAGCACGGCGCGGAGAAGATGCAGAATGCGCCGTTTATATGTACTGCTCTTAAAAGCATACTCAGAAAAGTGAGATCAGAGCCGCGCAACGCGGCTCTGTTTTTAATACAAACAGCAAGAAAACTGGAGTTTTTCACGTTATGGACAATCCCATCCTCGCCAAGCTCAAGCAGGAGTTCTATGAGTCAGTCAAAAGAAGGGAGGCCATGGGCCTGCCCCCTGTAGAGACGGAAGAGCACGAGGCAGAAGACAGCGCCGATGACGGCGAGGACGAGGATGAGGGCTACCAGGCGGAGCCCCGCCGCCGCAGCCGCCAGCCGAGGCACGAGCGCGAGTTCGGACCGAGGTCCGGCGGGCACCAGGACCGCTTCCAGAGAGGCTCCGGAAGGCCCCGGGGGCATGACAGCCATAACGGCCTCCGCCAGGACAGGCACGGCCCGGGCGAGAGGCGCGGACAGTTCCAGAAGCATGATCGCCATGAGGATCACAGCGCGCAGATCGACGTAACCGGGCTCCCGCAGGTAACCGGCACGGTAAGGGCCGCCTCTGACCGCGGCTTCGGCTTCCTGGAGTCCGAGAGCGGCAGCTCCTACTTCATCCCGCCCGCTCCGATGAAGAAGCTCCTCCACGGGGACAAGATCAAGGCGGCGATCAGGACTGACGCCCAGGGGCGCACCCAGGCCGTTCCCCTGGAGCTCGTCGAGCCGGCGCTCAAGAGGTTCGTCGCCAGGATCAGGATTGTGAGGAACTACGTCAACGTAGTGCCTGACCATCCCAACATGCACGACTACATGAGGACCAAGATCGCCCCGGAGATCAAGTCTCACGAGTTCAAGGAGGGCGACTGGGTAATCTGCGAGCTCACCACCCACGCGATGAACGCCAAGAACGGCTACCATGAGGCGCTCATCAAGGAGTTCATCGCCTCGGCGGACAACCCGAGAGTGCCCTGGCTCGTTACCCTCCGCGGGCTCGATCTTCCGCTTGCCTCTCCCCCGGATCAGGGCGAGTGGGTCATCAACGAGAAGTTCGACCGGACTGATCTCACTGCCCTGCCCTTCGTCACCATCGACTCCGCGAAGACCGAGGACATGGACGACGCGCTCTACATCGAGGACCTCGGGGACAAGTGGAAGCTTACCGTCGCGATAGCCGATCCGACCTCCTACGTTCAGGAGGGGAGCCCCACTGACCGCGAGGCGGCGAAGCGCGCCTTCACCGTCTACCTCCCCGGCTGCAACATCCCGATGATCCCCCGCATCCTCTCGGATGACATCTGCTCGCTGCGCGAGGGCATCGCGAGGCCGGTCCTCTGCGGCACCATCTTCGCGGACAAGGAGGGAAAGCTCGACGAGGCCGCCACCGAGTTCTTCCTCGGAACCATCAAGTCCCAGGGCAAGCTGGTCTACACCGAGGTCTCGGACTACCTGGAGAACGGCTCGTCCCCTGACTTCGTCCCCAGCGACGCGGTTGCCTCGCAGCTTCATCTGCTGCAGCAGTTCGCCGCCTGCCGCAAGAAGTGGCGCTCAGACCATACCGTGCTATTCAAGGACCGCCCTGACTATGACTTCGTCCTCGACGAGAACGGCGCACTCAAGGAGATCGTGGTCGAGAACAGAAGGACCGCTGACAAAATCGTCGAGGAGTGCATGATCGCGGCCAACGCCTGCTGCGGAAAGTTCCTCGCCGACAAGTGCGGCAAGGGCATCTTCAACATCCATGAGGGCTTCGACCACAACAAGATTGAGCAGATCAAAAAGGTCATCACCGACAACGGCGGCCCGGAGATGACTGAGGAGAAGTTCCAGACCAAGGAAGGCTTCATCGAGCTCAAGAAGTGGATTGAGGGGCAGAAGACCCTCTATGTCGACTTCAGGCTGAGAAAGTTCCAGATCCCCTCGGTCATACAGGAGACCCCTGCGGCCCACTTCGGCCTCGGCCTCGACTGCTACGCGACCTGGACCAGCCCGATAAGAAAGTACGGCGACATGGTGAACCACCGCCTCATCAAGTCGATCATCACCGGCGGCCGCGCGCCTACCCTCCCTGACGAGGCGACTCTCGAGGGCATGAACCTCGCCAAGAAGACCAACCGCTACGCCGAGCGCGGCGTCGGCGACTGGCTCTATGTCGACTATCTCGAGAAGAGCATCGGCACCGGAGAGCAGTTCACCGGCAGCATCTTCGACGTGAACTTCGCCGGCTTCCGCGCCCGCCTCGCCGAGAACGGAGCGGTAGTCTTCGTCCCCGGGAGCACCATCTGCGCTGACCGCACCAGGCTCAAGGGCGTCTACGACGAGGGCAGGATGTACCTCGATGGCAATGTCCTCTTCGAGGTCGGCATGGACGTGAAGCTCGTCATCGCCGCGGTGAACCACGAGACCCGCTCCATCACCGCAAACCTGGCCAATGCCATCGTCATCCCCGAGAAGAAGCCCGAGGGAGAGGCGGCGAAGAACGCTCCGGCGAAGGACACAGCCGCTGAGCCAGCCAAAGCAAAGCCCGCCTTCAATCCGCTTGAGCCCGAGGCTGAGGTGAAGTCTGAGGCAGAGGCCGGGGCAGATACTGAGGCAAAGGCTGAATAGCTGAGGAGCTGAGGCTCATTTGAGGTCCGCGCGCAGGAGACTGGGCGCGGATTTTTCGTCACGGCCCAGCACGGCGCCGCAATCTTCACTCTCCGCCACGCGCTCCTTCCGCTTTCCCTCACGCTGAGCGTCTCTCTTTTTAACAATGCGCAAATTTAAATGCAGGAATTGCCCGGCCGCGGGGCAATGAGCGCTATAATGAGATACGAGTCACATTTATTTAAGTTGGATAAAAATCATGTCAGGCTATCTTTATTTCTTCATCTGCCTCGCGTTTCTTATCGCCGGGTACGCCGTCTATGGCGTAATCGCCGAGAAGGTATTCGGGGTTGACCGCTCAAGGCCCACTCCGGTCATGACCAGGGATGACGGCGTTGACTATGTCAAGATGCCACTCTGGAAAATGATCGTCATTCAGCTCCTCAACATCGCCGGCCTCGGCCCGGTATTCGGCCCCATCATCGGCGCGCTCTACGGCCCCAGCGCCCTGCTCTGGGTCGTATTCGGCTGTGTCCTCGGAGGCGCTGTCCATGACTACATGTCAGGAATGATTTCCCTCCGCTACGGCGGAGCCGGCTACCATGAGGTCATCGGCAGGAACCTCGGGCACGGCGTCAGGACCTTCATGGAGTTCTTCACCGTCATATTCCTGATCCTGGTCGGCGCTGTGTTTGTCGCCGGACCGGCGAACCTCCTCCTCAGCATTTTCCCGGCAGTTCCCTACTGGGTCTGGGCTGTGCTGATTTTCGCCTACTACATCTGCGCCACCATCTTCCCGATTGACAAGGTCATCGGCAAGATTTACCCGTTCTTCGCGGTCCTGCTCATCTTCATGGCAATCGGCCTGACCATCGCTCTCTTTGCCGAGGGCTATGACGTGCTGCCAAACGTCAGCCTTGACACGCTCTTCACCAGCCAGCATCCGAAGGGAGGAGCCATCTGGCCCGCGCTCTTCGTCATCATCGCCTGCGGCGCGATCAGCGGCTTCCATGCCACCCAGTCGCCCATGATGGCAAAGTGCATGACCAACGAGTCCCAGGGACGCAAGGTCTTCTACGGCTCCATGATCATGGAGGGAGTCATCGCCCTCATCTGGGTAACGCTCGGGCTTTCCTTCTACAAGTCTCCCGCCGAGCTTGAGGCCGCCGGCCCCGCTCCGGTTGTGGTCAAGAACATCTCCTTTGCCCTCCTCGGGACTGTAGGCGGCATCCTCGCGGTGCTCGGCGTTGTCGTTCTTCCGGTCTCCACCGGCGACACCGCCTTCCGCGGCGCCAGGGTTACCCTCGCCGAAATCCTGAAGATGGATCAGACCAGCATTAAGAGCCGCCTGCTGCTCTCCGTGCCCCTCTTCGTTGTCGGCGCGGTCCTCTGCCTCGTCGACTTCAGCGTCATCTGGCGCTACTTCGGCTGGGCAAACCAGACGCTCTCCTGCGTCTGCCTGTGGGCAATCTCCGTATACCTCTACAGGAGAGGTCGCTTCCACTGGATGACCACCCTGCCCGCGATGTTCATGACCGTCATGGTCGTAACGTTCATCTGCCAGGCCAAGATCGGGCTTAACCTCCCCATCAGCATCGCTACCTGGATTGGCGTTATTGCAATGGTTATCGCCTTCGTCTGCTTCATGATCTTCGGAAAGAAGATGCCTGAGTCAGAGAAGGACGTTGACAGTAACGGCTGGAACACCAACCCTCCGAAGAAGGCGGTTGAGTCAGACGGCGCTGCTCCGGAGATGGCAAAGGCCGGGCAGACCGTGCAGGCAATGTAACGCTTAATTGACAGAGTCAATGGAAAGGCGCCTCCGGGCGCCTTTTTTGATCCTGCACATGACATAGGGGATGCGGGGAAAAACGCGGTTAAAGGGCTTCTTTCTGCCGCAAATCACATCTGAGCGGTGATGATTAGGCTCGATCAGCCGGATAAAGAGCTATTGCTGCAAAGGCCTGTGGAACCTGAGCTAGCCCGCAAGAACTGGGCAGGCCCTTAGGACTGCTTCAAGTGTTCTCTCACAGGCCCCTGTTCCTTTTGAGGCGCACTCCTTTGCCTTCTGCCCGGCGTCAGACGCGAGATCCGGACTCTGAAGGAGCCCGGCTGCCTTTTCCGCGAGAGCGCTCACGTCAGCAACGGCGAACGCCCCGCCCGCGGCAAAGAGCCTCCGGAAGATGTCATCGAAGTTGAAGTAGTTGGGGCCGGTGATTACCGGTACGCCGAGGACCGCGGGCTCCAGGGGATTGTGCCCGCCGATGGGAATGAGGCTCCCTGCCATGAAGGCGGCGCGCGAGGCGGCGAACCAGACGGTCATCTCGCCCATCGAGTCGCCGATAAACACATCGGTGTCAGACGAGGGCATTACGTCAGATGAACGTCTCTTGGTCCTGAACCCCTCTGACTTTGCCTCGCTGAAGGCCTTCTCAAACTCCTCCGGGTGGCGCGGCACAAGGATGAGGAGCGCGTCAGGAACCTTCTTTTTGATCTCATGGAAGGCCCTGAGCACGAGAAGGCTCTCCTCGCCGTGGGTGCTGGCCGCGGTCAGGATCGGGCGCTCTCCTGAGGCCTTTCTCACCTCAAGCCCCTTTGCGGCAAGCTCCCGGTCAGGCGTGATGTCATACTTGATGGAGCCAGTTACGCAGGTTTTAAGGATGCCAAGGGACTTAAGCCTTGCCTCATCCTCCTCGGTCTGCGCAGCCATAAGGGTGATATTGGGGGCAATCAGCGCGTCAAAGGCGCCCTGGAATCTCGCGAAACGTCCCCTGGAGCGCTCCGAGAGCCTCGCGTTTATCACGATAACAGGAATGCCGTGCCTCCTGGCCGCGGCAAGCGCCGTAGGCCAGAGCTCGGTCTCCATGATGAGGATTGCTGAGGGATGCACTCTCCTTAGGAACGCCTCAACCGCAAAGCCCGCGTCCAGAGGCGCGAAGCGGTGCCCGGCGATGCCTTTGAAGGACTTCTCAGCTGCTGCCGCGCCTGTCGTCGTAGTCGTGGTGACGACGAGGTGAAGATCCGGGCATTTAGAGGCAAGGAGCTTGATAAACGATGCGGCGCCCAGCGTCTCGCCGACGCTTACGGTGTGGATCCAGACGGTCTTTTGATCAGCCGGAATAAACTCGCCCCGCCCGAGGAGCTCGAAGCGCCTCTTCCCGTATGAGGGCTTGTTCCTCTTCGGAAGCTGCAGCATGAGGAACGCGGGCAGCACCGCAAGGTTCTCAAGCCCGGAGGCAAGAGCACGCCAGAAAAGTCCGCCGCATCCCGTCATATTCCCTCCTCAGGCATTCTCTGCTGATGAGCTGCCGCCGGCGGAGAGCAGCCTCACGAGAGCCGCCTCGGCCATCTCTGGGCTGATGTCCCTCAGGCACTTGTAGTGCCCGTACTTGCAGGTGCGCCTGAAGCAGGGCCGGCACTTGATGTCGGTCTGCAGGATCCCGGCCTTCTCCGTGAGGGGAGGCGTGTAGCCGGGAGTTGAGGAGCCGAACACCGCGACAACCGGGCGCCCGGTTGCGGCTGCGACATGCATGAGCCCTGAGTCATTGGTGAGCACCGCGCCGGCAAGCGCCATAAGGTCAACGGAGTCGGTTATCGAGGTCTTCCCGGTAAGGTCAAGGCAGCCGGCCTTCGCCTCCGGCTTGAGCGCTGCCAGTATGGCGGCAGCGTCCTCCCGTTCCTTGCCGGCGCCCATGATGACCGCCCTGCCGCCCCGTCCTATCCACCAGGAGGCGACCGCGGCAAAGCTCTCTGCGGGCCACTTCTTCGCGGGCCCGTAGGAGGCTCCCGGGCAGATCGCGAGGATGTTCTCGGTGCTTCCGCCGCCCAGGCGCTCATAGACATCCCTGGCGTTCCCGGCATCAGTGCTGAGGAGCGGAACAGGCTTCAGATCAATCTCATCAGCGCTCCTCGGCGCATTCTCGTCTTTCGGATCCCAGGCAAGCGCGCGGTACTGATCGACCATCAGGGGGAAGGGCTTTTTGTCCTTCCAGATCTGATTGAGGAGGAAATGCCTTGACTCGCCGAGCCAGCCGCGCCTTACCGGGATTCCGGCGAAGAACGGGATGAGCGCTGACTTGAGGCTGTGCGGAAGGATTAGCGCCTCGGTGTAATGCTCGGCGGTGAGCGCCTTCCCGAAGCGCCTCCTCGCCATAACCCGGAGCTGCCCGTGCCCGAACGGAATAGGAATGACCTTGTCGACCTCAGGCATCCTCTTTACGAGAGGCACGCAGAACGGCAGAGCGGTGACATGGATCTCCGCCCTGGGGTGCTTCTTCCTCAGCAGCATGAAAAGGCTCTGGGCCATCACCATATCGCCAAGCCACGAGGGCCCGATAATCAGATACTTGTCACTCATTCCTGTAAATTCCTCAGAGAAGCGTCCCTGCCGCGGCATGCGCTGAAGCCTTCTTGATGCGCCTGCCAGCGCCTGCTTTCCTGAGGTGCCCGCATGCTGCCTCAGGAAAGCACTGCCCCTAAACGACATAAGGGACCGTTAACAGAAACTGCTGACGATCCCCCTTTCATTATGCCCGAAAATGCGCCGGACTAGCGTTCCTTCTCGATTTCCGAGAACTCCAGCTCGATAGGAGTAGGACGGCCGAATACCATGACGGATACCCTGACCTTGTTCTTGGTGTAGTCGACATCCTCGATCGTGCCGTTGAAGTCGGAGAACGGCCCCTCGATGACGCGGACAACCTCGCCGGGCTGGTACTCGTTCTTGGGCTTAGGATTGTTCTCGTTGTCGTTGATGCGATCGAGGATCCTCTTCGCCTCAGCCTCGGATATAGGGTTCGGGGTAGGACGGCGCTTGGTGGTTCCGACAAAGCCCATGACGAAGCTCAGGTCATTGACGGTGTGCCAGGTGGCGTCCATCATCTCCATGCGGATCAGCACATAGCCGGGATAGAACTTGCGCTCGCTTCTGCGCTTGACGCCGTTCTTGATCTCAACGACCTCCTCGGTCGGGACCAGGATATCGGCGAACTTGTCCTGCAGCTCCTCGGGGGAGTTGGAGAGAAGCTCCTTGAGGGCCTTCTGCACGCGGAGCTCATAGCCTGAGTAGGTCTGGATGAAGTACCAGTGCATCCTGCCGTTCTTCTGGGCCTTCTCCTCGTTCTTGCGGGCCTCCTCGCGGCGCTCCTCGAGCTTCTTCTTCTGCTCTTCCTCGCGCTTCTGCTCCTTCAGCCTGCGGTTCTCAGCGGCCTTGGCGCTTTCCTTGCGCTTCTTCCCGCCTTCCTGCTCGGCAGAGTCCTCAGCGCCGTCCTCAGAGGACTCACCAGCCTCTGATTCCCCGTACTCATACTCTCCGCCGGAGAGCTCAGCCTCGTCGAGCTCAGGATTCATTACTTCTGCATCTTCCATTGCTTACCCCAGCCATGCGTTGAAAGTTGAAACAAGCCAACTGATGATGATGTCAAAGAACCAGAGGCCTACGGAGACGATAAAGACGACAATGGCGACGACGACGCTGGTCTGGACAGTCTCCTGCTTGGTAGGCCAGGTTACGCGGCGCAGCTCATTGCGCGAGTCCTTGGCGAACTTTACGGTCCTCTTTCCGAGGTAGGTGAAAAGGAAGACCACCAGGGAAAGCACGCAGCAGCCGACGACGAACAGGATGCGCTGGTAAAGTACAACGCCCTGATGGGTCATCATGTAGTTGCCGACGACAGCGGCAAGGAGCGATACCCAGACGACGAACCACATGACGACGTCAGCGGCCTTGCTGTGGGAGGGCGCTGCGGCCTTCTTCTTTCCGCCCGAAGGAGCGGCGTCAGCTGCAGGAGCTGCGGTTCCCTCTGCGGCAGTCTGTGTGTCAGCAGCCCTTGCCTTCTCGGCCTGGGCCTGTCTCTTCTTTCTCTTTCTCTCTTTTTCCTGAGCAGTTGTGCTAGCCATTTTGAACCCGAAGCGGCTTTCACCGCGAACTTACCGGCGGGCCGGAGCCCGCCTCTCAAACACAGTCCCCGCGCTGCGGAGACAACTCTAAACCTATCAGGCGAGGATCTTCGATACGACGCCTGCGCCTACCGTATGGCCGCCCTCGCGGATGGCGAAGCGGTCCTTCTCGTTCATCGCAACCGGATGGATGAGGGAGACCTTCATCTCGATGTGGTCGCCCGGCATGACCATCTCGACTGACTCCGGGAGCTCGATGGTTCCGGTGATGTCAGTGGTGCGGAAGTAGAACTGCGGACGGTAGCCGTTGAAGAACGGGGTATGGCGGCCGCCCTCCTCCTTGTTGAGGACATAGACCTCGGAGGTGAAGACGGTATGCGGGGTGATGGTGCCCGGCTTTGCCAGAACCTGTCCGCGCTCAACCTCCTCGCGCTTGGTGCCGCGCAGGAGGATGCCGACGTTGTCGCCGGCCATGCCTTCGTCCAGGATCTTGCGGAACATCTCGACGCCGGTGCAGACGGTCTTCTGGGTCGGGCGGATGCCGACAATCTCAACCTCGTCGTTGACGCGGATGACGCCGCGCTCGATACGGCCGGTAACAACGGTGCCGCGACCGGAAATAGAGAAGATGTCCTCGATGGGGAGGATGAACGGATGGTCAATGTCGCGGACCGGATCAGGAATATAGGTGTCCATGGTCTCGGCGAGCTCCAGGACCTTCTTCTCCCACTTCTCCTCGCCGTTGAGCGCGCCCAGGGCGGAGCCGCGGATGACCGGGGTCTTGTCGCCGGGGAACTTGTACTCGGTCAGGAGGTCGCGGACCTCCTCCTCTACGAGGTCAAGGAGCTCCTCGTCGTCGACCATGTCGCACTTGTTGAGGAAGACGATGATGTAGGGAACGCCTACCTGGCGGGCAAGGAGGATGTGCTCGCGGGTCTGCGGCATGGGGCCGTCAGTCGCGGCGACGACGAGGATGGCGCCGTCCATCTGGGCAGCTCCGGTGATCATGTTCTTCACGTAGTCGGCATGGCCCGGGCAGTCAACGTGGGCGTAGTGGCGCTTCTCGGTATCATACTCAACATGGGAGGTGTTGATGGTGATTCCGCGGGCCTTCTCCTCGGGAGCCTTGTCGATCTCGTCGAACCTCATGGCCTGGCCGACATGGTAGTACTTCGCGAGCACAGTGGTGATGGCTGCGGTGAGAGTAGTCTTGCCGTGGTCAACGTGGCCGATGGTTCCGACATTGACATGGACGCGATCGCGTATGAATTTTTCCTTTTCCGCCATAATTCCGACCTTTAAGTGAAATCAACCGTGCCTCTTGGCACATCCTGGTTCAGCTGCTGCATTATATCTGAATCCGCCGCGGATATCTTTATCAGCAGAATGATTATGCTGAGAGAACCTTAAGGGAAAATCAGAAAACAGAAGAAATTAAAAAGGACTTTCAGTGGAGCGGGCAGCGGGAATCGAACCCGTGTCACCAGCTTGGAAGGCTGAGGTAATAGCCACTATACAATGCCCGCAAAATTGAGCACATGGTGGAGGGGGATGGATTCGGACCATCGAAGGCAGAGCCGGCAGATTTACAGTCTGCTCCATTTAGCCACTCTGGAACCCCTCCAAAAGTGTGAGCACATTATAAATGTGAGCTTATTTGATTGCAAGTATTTTTTGATCTTTTTTCAGAATTTTCTTATTTGTTTCATAACGCATTGATATATTGTAAGAATTCTTTTACAAATTTTTTCCCTGAACCGCTGAAAACGGACGGTTCCTCGCAGTTCCGCATGAATCCATCCCAAAAACGCCATCAGCGCATGATGCACTGCCCCGGATAGGAGAGACGGCATCTGATTGCTTTCCTTATAGAGAGGAGATTTTATGAGCCCGGTCAAATTTCACGGAACTTAATATATAATCTCCCTGTCAGGGCAGACCGCCCGCGAGGCTTACGGTTTACACAGCAACACGGAAGTCCGGGATTCTTCCCCGGGCCGGAGAACAATGTCTGAAGAAATCTATCATAACCAGGATAAGAGACCCGAAAACGGCGTAATGCCGGAACATCAGGCAGCTGTCTATGACAGATTCGAGCGCGACGACTGGCTTGTTCTCGGCACACTGCTCTGCTCGCCGCTCTCGCATGACGACACCGAGGAGGTCCTCCGTAGAAATCCAGCCATCGCGCAGTCCGAGCTCACCGAGGTCTACCTGCCGCTCACCGGAGTGCTGCAGCTCTTCTATGAGGCTCACCGCTCAAGAAGCGGCGCGGTAGGTCGCCTCCTTCGCCGTGACACAAGGCCCAGCACCTTCATCCTCGGCATTGCGGGCTCTGTCGCCGCGGGAAAGACCACCACTGCGGAAATCCTCCGCCTTCTCCTTGAGAAGCTCCCCTCGCGCCCAAAGGTCTCCCTCGTCTCGACCGACGGCTTCCTTTATCCGGGGAAGGAGCTCACAAGGCGCGGCATCATGAGCAGGAAGGGCTTCCCGGAGTCCTATGACGCGGAGAAGATCATCGATTTCGTCAGGAGGATAAAGGCAGGAGAGAAGGATGTCCGCGCGCCGCTTTATTCTCATGAGACCTATGACACTGTCGAGGGGCCGGGAGTACCCGTAGGCTCGCCCGATATCCTCATCATAGAGGGCATCAATGTCCTTGAGTGCCTGAGGGCCGACGCCGGCGCCTCCGAGCTCATGGACTTCACCGACTTCAGCATCTACCTGGATGCGCCTGAGCCGCTCCTGCGCAAATGGTTCCTTGACCGGTTCCTGCGCCTCCGCGAGGACGCCAAAAACCAGCCAGAGGCGTATTTCCACAGGTTTGCTGACATGCCTGTGGAAAAGTGCCTCGAGGTCGAGACCGGCATCTGGGAGAGCATCGATCTTAAGAACCTGATGGAGAACATCCTCCCATCCCGCGAGAGGGCTGATCTCATCCTCACCAAGGGGCAGGATCACAAGCTCGTAAGGGTCATGATCAGGAACTGAGGCAGCAGCGCTCAGATAGCTGACTGCCAGGAAAACGCAGGCCTTTCACAGGTGAGTCTCAGCATGACGCCTTTATTGGGAAATAGCGCCGGTGCGCCTTGTTCACGGAATACTGCAAGCATTTATATCAGCTGCGGCAGCTTTCACCCATAAAAATACCCCGCCCGCTGAAAGAGCAGCAGGCGGGGAAAATTCACAGTCGCCCTGAGACATCTTAAACGGCCGGAGGCGCACGGTCACAAAATCTCAGGACTAAGCTTTTTAGTTATATGCCATCTGCAGTAGCTGCTGCTGCGTAAGAGGCTCTAACTCAAAGCTCTTGCCGGAAAATGAGTAGTCGCCATTGCCGGTTCTCTCGCCGCAGGCCGGATCAACAGCGAGTATCTTGGCTATCTCCGGGACAACGTAATCCTTGCCATAGTCTGATCTGAGTTTTCTCTGCTGAAACTCATCATATAAGGTTGTTATGTTGTCTGTCAGCTCCTCGCCTTTTTTGACGTTGACAACGAAGGTTCCCTTCAACACCCAGTAAGGAGACGGAAGAGCAACATAGTCCTTGCTTTTTTCCCTGTCCCTCTGCCACTCGAACGCGAGCTTATCATTTTTGACATAGGGAATCATCAGCTGGTAGGCGTACCTGGTTATGGCGTCGCAGTACCCGATCCCGCCGAAGTCCCTGTACTCTACTTCAAACAGGTTCTTGTCGTACAGGAATGATTTCACATAAAACCTGTTGTTGTCACCAAAATGGCTGAAGGTGACATCATGGGCAGCACTGGCACTGTCCCACCACCAGGAGCCACACCAGGCCATACACCAGATTCTGCTTATAGTGGATGGTCAGTTCAACAATCTTGCCCACGTTCGCGTCGAGGAACTCTTCAAGTTTCTGTGCGCTTTTTTTGTCACTTAATGTAGTCTCAAATCTCGTGATACTGCCCTTGTTCATATTGAACAGATCAGGTAAAAATATCCCTATGAAACTGATTGTGGCTACAACAAAACTAATGACAGCGAAGATAACTTTCATGTAGTCAAGCTTATCAACGTGAAGGCCGTTCTTCTTCTTATTAAGTACCAGACGGCCCTTGTAGGGCTTTTTGGTGTCTTTGTCGGTGAAGTCGAGCTTACCGCTCTTGCCGTTAAGGACAACCTTCTTCAGCTCATCGCGGGTTATTTTGGTGTCGAGAATTTCCTTATCGCATGTAAAATCACAGGCCTCGCTCTCGCACCAGTATGCCCTGTCTGTTTCCATGATTTTCATCGTGCACTTCGGGCACTTAATGCCGGTGTCTTTTGGCTTCGGGACAACCACCGTCTTATTGTCCTCGGAGAGATTCAGACGGGCCTTATAAGACTTACCGCTGTCGTGGTCGGTGAAGTCGAGCTCATCGCTCCTGCCCTCTTCAACGATCTTATGCAGCTGATCATGGGAAATTCTGGTGCCGAGGATTTCCTTATCGCATGTAAAATTACAGGACTCACACCAATAAGCCTTGTCTGTCTCCATGATTTTATTTCGGCAGTTCGGGCACTTCTCCCCGGTGTCCTCGGGCTTCGGGACTTCTACAGACTTCTTGTCAGAGGAAAGCTTCAGACGGGCCGTATAAGGCTTGCCTGTGTCTTGGTCGGTGAAGTCGAGCTCATCGCTACTGCCTTCGTCAATAACCTTCTGCAGCTCATCGCGGGTGACTTCATGGCCTCTGATGCTCTTCCAGCACTTGAAATCTCCGCTCTCGCACTTGTAAGCCTTGCCGTCATCAATGATTTTTCCGCCGCACTTCGGGCACTTAAGGCCGGTGTCATCGCTCTTTCTGCTGTCAAGCTTAACGGCAAGGCCGTCCTTTGCCTCATTAAGTACCAGCCGGCCCTTGTAGGGTTTGCCGGAGTCGCGGCTGGTGAAGCCGAGCTCATCGCTCTTGCCGTCAAGTGCCTTCTGCAGCTCCTCGCGGGTGATTTCATGGCCTCTGATGATCTTCCAGCACTTGAAATCTCCGCTCTCGCACTTGTAAGCCTTGCCGTCATCAACGATTTTCCCGCCGCACTTCGGGCACTTCAGCCCGGAGTCCTCGCCATTCCTGTCAGAAAACCTGAAGTCAAGGCTGTCCTTGGCCTCACTGAGCACCAGCCTGGCCAGAAAGGTTTTGCCGGTCTTACTGCTCCTGAAGCCGAGCTCATCGCTCTGCCCCGCAATGGCCTTCTGCAGCTCATCGCGGGAGATTTCGGTGCCGAGAATTTCCTTTCCGCATTTGAAATCACCGGCCTCGCACCTGTAAGCCGTGCCGTCCTCAATGATTCTCTTTCCGCATTTCGGGCACGCAAGACCCAGCTCTTACCAATGCGAGGATTGAGTCATTGAGCTCTTTCATGGTGCCAAAGCGATCAGGCGCATCTGCATGGCGTTCACCAGCATTCCAATTTCCAAGACCCACACCCGAGTTTAACAGTTCTGCATCAAAAAAACAGCGTGTAACCCTTATTCCATAAGGACCAGCGCCCAGTGAAATTTTTTTATTAGTACGTAAAATTCATATCGCCATTCAGGTCACATGCATTGTTGGTATACAGCCCTGAGATTTGAAGAAACAAGTTCACCTATGGCAGCCTCCCTGCTGGGCATCCTTGCCTTAAGACAGTTATTGAGGTCACTGAGGAGGTTAACCGTTTTCAAAGGCTTAAGGCCGGTACATGCCAGTAAATCATTTATTCCGCGCTTAACGTCATCATGATCTTCCTCTGCCGCTTTCTGTCCGACGGCAGTGCTGTCTTTCAGGGCATTAAGCTGTGAAAAATCATGGATCGAGCTTGCGTTGAGGTACAAATCATTACGCCCTGCTGAAGCGAGCAGCGTCAACCGTGCATTATCAAGAGCGTCCACGATATCGTCAGTGCTCATATGGACACCATTCTTGTCCAGCCTGAGCTGTAACAGCCTGAGTATTACCAGGGCTATGACGCAGATGGTTACATGCCCCCTGATATGTCTGGGATTCCAGACATACATAGGCCTGAGGCTGAAGTTCGTCTTCATTATGCGGAAGCAGTCTTCGATTTTTACCTGGCGTTTGTAAGCGGCAATGGCTGTTTCAGGGGTAATCTGCTGTTTGGATTTGTCAGCTGAGACATAGACACAGGCCGCAAAGCCCTCCCTCAGCCTCCGTTCTTTTATCAGTTCATCCTTCAGCGATACCGCCACATACTCATCTTTTTCGGAGCTGACCTCAACAAGCTCTTTCCAGCCGACTGACTTGTATCCTACAACCTCTCCTGAGCTTACAGCAGCCCTGGCCCTTTCAATCTGCCTGTCATTGGCAACAGCGTCACTTTTCTTCCTGGACTCGCTGTATGTCAGTACCAGGGTGCATTTGACGCTGACGGTTTTTCTGTCACCTGTTTCTGGATCCACGATTACCTTGCTCTTGACCCATGGAATCGCCTTGTATCGCAGGTCATCATTGAGTTTTGTCCAGCCGTCACTGCTCTGCATCGCCTCTCGAAGCTTTGTCCCCTGGCGTGATACTTTCTGGGCGACGATGAAGCCAAATCCGCTGTCATGAAGGTCTTTCAGGTTTACTGCCGAGTTGATGCCCCTGTCTGCTACAAAGATGCAGTCCTCAACTCCGTATTTGTCAGCCAGCTTCCGTATGGCTGGTACCGCTATTTTGAACTCCGACCTGTTGCCGTCATAAACCTCAAAATCGACAGGTATGCCATTTGTATCGATAATCAGCGCTATCCCGACAAGCGGCAAATCTATCCTCTTTTCCTTGGACGGGCCGCGCATGCGCTTCAGATCAAGTCTTTCTGCCTCATTCTTCAGCTCTTCCGCGAACTCAGCGCTTTCAAGATACTTCTCTATTTCTTCCTGTGTCCGGCCTTCCTGCTCCATCATGCCGGATGTTTCATGCGTAAGCTTCCTTATGAGTTTCTCCTGGTCATCAAGCCTGGTCTCAAAATAGGTGTTTGTACAGTCGAAGAACACCATTTTCAGGTCTCTGCCGGTAATTCTGCTTACCTCTTTGTGCAGATGCTTCATGACCTTCTCTTTGGCATCAGCAATGAAATCCAGGGAGCGGTAAAAATCCTCCAGTGAAACATTTTCTGCCGGAGCCCCAAGGTAGCTGAAGCGCGACTGATAGGCCTGCAGATGCGATGCGGGGTCTATGATTTTGATGCCGGCAAGATAAAAAACCACATCCTCCGCCTTGAATTTTATGTCAGTGTCATGCTGCCGGATATACGAGAGTTTGTAATCAAGGTTCAGCTTATTCCAGATTTGCTTTATTACCGACAGCCCGTAGCAGAACACCGGTGTTGTGCCGTTTGGGAGTGACAGCAGCCCTGATGATGTCATGTCTTTGAGAGTCTCTGCCAAAGTCTGGCTTTTATGAAGCTCTACTGCCGCCTTGACGTTTGCTCTGCTGTATTGATCTATCAGCAGCTTGTACTCTTCAGGCTTTTCCTGTTTGAATTTGTCTTCATTGCCAAACGATTTGACCTTCTTGTTGATATGGACAACCTCGCCGGCAGAGTTTTTTGCCGAAGTTACTTCCATAAGGTACAGATAAGTTTTACCGGTTGCCTTGTTTTTTACACGCTGAAGGAACATGGCAGATTTCTCCTGATAGGGGCCATGTTTCATTGTAGCATGGTTTACGTATTGTTAACGTACTATGCTAAATAATTTTCAGAGGTACAGGACTACCTAAGCCCTTAGTTCATAAGGCCAATTTCCAAGACCCACAGGATGTCTGACTCAGTCTCTGCCTTATGCAAACAGGACACGCCTTATTCCTGCAATGCTTTGCCAGGACAAACTGCCCCCTGCCAGCACCTCACGCTCTCTTTCTTAAGAGGCATGGCTTTGCAGGAAATCAGAAAAATTTACTGCCCGCTCTCAGCCATGCCTGAATTGAGACAGCATCAGCATTGGCCGCAATTGGTTTATACCCATAAAAAATGACCCGCTCACTGAAACAGCAGCAAACGGGCCTCGGAAATTCATAGTCGTCCTGAGACAGCTGAAAACGTCCGATGGCGCACAGTCACGAAATCCCAGGACATCACTGTTTTTAATTATATGACATCTGCACAAGATCCTTCTGACTCAGAGGCTTCAGCTCAAAGCTTTTGCCGGAGAATGAATATTCACCACTGCCGGTTTCCTCGCCGCAGGCAGGATCAACTGCGAGTATCCTGGCTATCTCCGGGACAACGTATGCTCTGCCATAATCAGCTTTGAGCTTTTTCTGCTGCAGCTCAACATATAAGGCTTTTATGTTGTCAGTCAGCTTCTGTCCATTTTTTACGCTGACAACAAAGGTTCCCTTCAAAACCCAGTAAGGTGACGGAACTGCCACATAGTCCCTGCTTTTTTCCCTGTCTCTATGCCACTCAAATACGAGCTCGTCATTTCTGACATAGGGAACTCTCAGCTGATATGCGTACTTACTCCCGGCGTCACAGTACCCGATTCCGCCGAAGTCCCTGTACTCAACCTCAAACCAGTTCTGGTCGTACAGAAATGACTTCACATAAAAATTGTCATTCTCACCGAAATGGCTGAATGTGACGTCATGGGCAGGATCGGCGCTTTCCCACCACCAGGAGCCTTCTTTGGCCGGATCATACCTGTCGCCATAGTAGGAGTCTTTCGTGTATCTGGCCCATGGCACCATGCCGTACACAAGATTCTGCTTGTAGCGAACAGTCAGCTCGACAATCTTGTTTATATTCCCGTCGAGGAACTTTTCAAGTTCCTGTGCGCTGTCTCTGTCGCTTAAGGTGATCTCAAAACTGTGAATGCTGCTTTTGTTCATATTGAACAGATCGGGGAAAAACACCGCTATAACACCGATTGCTGTTGCAGCTGCAGAACAAATGACAGTAACTTTGTATTTGGGAAATAGCTTTATTATCCACACGATAAATCTTATTATCATATAGATAATGATAACTGGAAGCAAAAGAGGTAAACAGAGTAGTCTTATTATTATCATATTGAATTTGTTCTGATAAAGCTCTGAAACATATCTGAATACATATTAACGATCACACAGTGCATGTACATTACTTTGCCGGAGCATGACAGGAACCTATCTGACAGTCAGTGATGCATCCATCCGCGATATGCTGCTGTATTGCAGCATGGAGGATTTGTCCGGCATGTGCGGACATCGCATCCAAAGCCGGCACCTCATTCAGTCCTGTTCCTGGGACAGTATACAGACGCTGTCTGATTGGATAAGATTTCATTGCATCACGCCAATGAATCAGGTCCAGAATTATTGCTGCCTGATTCTACCAGTATACTCTCAGTGTTACTCACGACGCAATAAAGCCGCTAAAAGGAAGAATGCTGCTGTTCAGGACAGGCTTTGCGGCAGCCCCCTCAGATTCTGAGCTCCCTCATGGAATGTCAGCCTGCATCGCGGTAAAGCCGCAGATCCGAAACTGAATTTATCAGGAAGGGATGCAAATGAAGGACAATGTGAAAACAGACTTCTGCATTTCGTGCAGGCGGGAGAGACCGTATTCACTAAAGAAAGAAACCATCAGGAAAACGATACGCGGCAGTGATTACGATTTCTCCATTACATCAGCAGTCTGTGTGAGGCCTGTGGAAGCCAGATGAGCCCTATGTGGATCTTTGATCTCAATTTCTGAGAAATCGACAGGCAGTATCGGATGGCTGAAGGCATCGCCTTAAAAGAGGATATCAAAGGCTTCTCAAGCCCAGCGGCACTGATGCCGCAGCGCTATCACGCTCCCTCGGATTCGGAGAGAAAACCATTTCCTGGTGCCTTCAAGGCCAGGTGCCGATCAGAGAGAATTCAGACATCATCCGGCATGCGCTCTCCTCACCTGACTTCCTTAAGAAGAAGCTGCGAAATTCACATTCAGCCGACACAAAATGAACTACTGCTTACAGCAATTTCAATTTGTTAAACTATAATAATACTGAGTTCTGGGCAGCAGTACAACCTGAGAGTTGCCACGCAATTTTTCTAAAACACTTTCCTGAAGGACTCTGACACTTTCGTGTTACGGTGTTTCATCCTTTCGTTTCATACAGCAGGCGGTCATATGAATGTTCATTCCGAAATCAATCCAATCCTGACGCTGGACTACATTACCAATGAACATGAAAACAAATATTTCGACCGAAAATCAGCAAAGATCAAGCCGTCAGATCTTGCACAGCATATTTCAGCCTTTGCGAACGCCGGTGGAGGAACACTGGTCCTCGGAATTAATGACAAAACACATGCGCTCGAGGGAATAAACTCAGTTTCTGAAGACAAAATCAACGAATTCATCAATTCTCCAAAGCAGTGCTGCAAGCCTATGCCAGACTTCAAGGAAGAATTTCTGGACATAATCAATGAAAACGGCCAGCAGGATCGGCTACTGCTTCTCCACATATTTGAAACCCAAGATCAGATTATCAGGACAGCGAACGATCAAACCTACCTTCGCATAGGAGACAAATCCAGGGAGATGAGAGGCGATGATCTCAGAAATCTCGAATACGCAAGAAACACCAGGCGCTATGAGGATGAAATCTGTCCTGATGCGACACTCAGTGATTTGGACGAAGCTCTTCTTGAAAAGTATAAGGAAGTCATAAATGCCGAAGGTCTGCCCAGTGAGCAGGTTCTGAGCTCACGAGGGTTCATGAAAGAGATTGACGGCAAACAGAAACTGACGAATGCGGCTGTTCTACTATTTGCAAGAAACATAATGCAGTTCTATCCAAACTGCAGGATTCGCTTTGTACGCTACAACGGGAATTATGCAGGAGTTGGGGCATCGCTTAATATCATTAAGGACTTTAGCATTGATGAGCCGATTCTTAAAATTATAGTCAGCATGAAGAAATTCATTAGTGGCCAACTCCGTGACTTCACAGTGCTGGACGAAAATACAGGAAAATTCGAGACTATACCGGAATATCCTGAATTCGCCTGGCAGGAAGGCATTATCAATGCAGTCACCCACCGCGAATACGCCTTGAGCGGAAACTTTATACTGGTCAAAATGTTTGATGATCGTATGGAGATCGAAAGTCCGGGAAAACTTCCCGGCATTGTAACGGTCGAAAACATCAAGAACACAAGATTCTCAAGAAACCCAAGGATATCAAGAGTTCTGACGGAGTTCAGCTGGGTAAGAGAATTAAACGAAGGTGTCAAGCGTATCTATAAAGACATGAATAAGTTTTTCCTGGATCCCCCTGAGTACAGTGAACCAGGATACTCGGTGAAGCTGACCTTGAAGAACAATATTCTAATACGAACCAACCGGCAGAGGCAGCGCATAGAAAAGCTGTTGGGAAACAGTCTTTGGGAAACAATGGACAGTTTGGAACGTCAGATTATTACATACCTATTCAATCATGGTCCTGCCACCAGAAACGAACTTGAGAATTACACTGGAAAGGCACGGAACACTATTATGACTCGTATGAAAAAGCTGATTGCTGCAGATTTGGCAAATGCAAGTGGTACAACAAATGATCCATCAAGAAAGTACAGTCTTACAGCATGGACTGAAAATTAAATGGTAATTGGCCAGCATGCAATTGCCTTATAGAATAATGCCGACTCGACAGCAGTACTCTTTGTGATAGAAAAGGCACATAATGGGTGTCGTCTGAGTGTCAGAGCAAGCAATAGATTTTGAGCAAGTAAAAATTGGTTTTGAGCAAGTAACTCCGATTGATTAAGGCTGCTTTTTATATGAGTTTACGCATAACAATCTGAATTATCGAACATTTCTCGAAAAAATACCATTCCGGTATTTTGAGCAAGCAGGTATTGGATTTTGAGCAAGTAAAAATTGGTTTTGAGCAAGTAACTCCTCATGATACTGGCTAGTTTTTAGATGAGTTTACACGCAATAATCTGATTTATCGAATTTTTTTAGAAAATGCCATTCCGGTATTTTGAGCAAGCAGTTTTAGATTTTGAGCAAGTAAAAATTGGTTTTGAGCAAGTAACTCCTCATGATACTGGCTGGTTTTTAGATGAGTTTACACGCAATAATCTGATTTATCGAAATTTTTTAGAAAATGCCATTCCGGTATTTTGAGCAAGTAAAAATTGGTTTTGAGCAAGTAACCCCCTTGAATCCGGCTTATTTTCAAATGAATTTTTGCATAGATATCTATTTATCTAAGAACTTTTAAAAAATACTATTCTGGTATTTTGAGCAAGTAAAAACCGGTTTTGAGCAAGTTCGAATACAGGAAAGCCCGCACATGGCGAGCTTCCAGAACTCATAATGCTCCCGGCAAACCCCGGGAGTATGCATAATGACTCAGAGACTCACGATCATTTCTTCACGTAAGTGATGCCGGTGTGGCGGAGCAGCGCGTCAATAGTCGGCTTCCTGCCGCGGAACGCGACGAAGGCCTCCATCGGATCGCATGAGCCGCCGACCGAGAGGATGCACTTTCTGAAGAGATTGCCGGTCTTTCTGTCGAATATCCCGTTCTCCTCGAACTTGGAGTAGGCATCCTCCGCGAGAACCTCGGCCCACTTGTAGCTGTAGTAGCCCGCTGAGTAGCCGCCGTTGAAGATATGGGAGAACGAGCAGAGGAAGCGGTCAAACGGAGCAGTCGGAACTACCCTGACCTCCTTCCTCACCTCATCCGTGATCTGCTCGACGGTCCTCCCATGCTCCGGATCGTACTCAGCAAAGAGCGTGAAGTCAGTGAGCGCGAACTCAAGCTGCCTGAGGGTCCCCATGGCGGAGTGGAAGTTCTTGGCGTCAAGGAGCCTCTTCAGGATATCGTCAGGCAGCGGCTCGCCGGTGTCAGTCCTTCCGGAGATGTAGGAGAGCGCGTCCTTCTCCCAGCACCAGTTCTCCATGAACTGACTCGGGAGCTCTACCGTGTCCCAGGCAACGCCGTTGATGCCGGTGACGCCCGGAGCGTCATCGACTGCGGTAAGAAGGAGGTTGAGCCCGTGCCCGAACTCGTGGAAGATGGTGATCACGTCATCGTGGGTAAGCCTTGCCTCCTCACCCTTGGCGGGCTTCGTGAAGTTGGTGCAGAGGTAGGCGACCGGCTCAAGCACCGTGCCGTCAGGAGCCTTCCCGAGATCAAGGCAGGTGTCCATCCAGGCGCCGCTCTGCTTCATCTCGCGGGCGAACGGATCATAGTAGAAGTGCCCGAGGAGCGATCCGTCCTCATTGAACACATCGAAGAACCTGACATCACTGTTCCAGACATCAACGCTGCCCTCATGCTTCTTGACGCTGATGCCGTAGAGCCGGTGCGCGGTCTCGAAGAGCCCGGAGAGCACGCGCTCAAGCGGGAAGTACGGGCGGAGCTGCTCGTCATCGATGTCGTAGAGCGCCTTTCTCTGCTTCTCGGAAGCCCAGGTCATGTCCCAGGGCTCAAGCTCCTTCATGCCGAGGTTCTCAGCGGCGAACTTCCTGAGGTCAGCGAGCTCCTTCTCGGCCTGCGGCTTCGCACGGGAGGCAAGCTCACGGAGGAAGCTGAACACCTCGGAGGTGCTGCCTGCCATCTTGGGAATAAGCGAGAGCTCAGCGTAGTTATTGCAGCCAAGGATCCTGGCCTGCTCCTCGGAGAGCCTCAGGATGTCGCGCATGACGGGGCCGTTGTCCCACTTGCCGGCATTGGGCCCGAGATCTGACGCGCGGGTCATGTAGGCCTCGTAAATTTCACGCCTCAGCTCCCTGTTCTCCGCGTACATGATGACCTGCCTGTAGCTGGGGAAGTCAAGCGTGAGGAGCCAGGAGTCCTTGAGTCCCTTCGCCTCGGCCTTCTCCCTGGCTCCCGCAAGGTATGACTCAGGGAGTCCCTCAAGGAGCGCCTTGTCGGTTACCACCTTGCTCCAGCCGACAGTCGAGTCGAGGAGGTTGTTGCCGAACTTTGCGGCAAGCTGCGAGAGCTCGGATGCGATCTCATTGAAACGCTTCTTCTTGTCGTCAGGAAGCCCGAATCCGGAGAGCTTAAAGTCCCTCAGCTCATGGTTTATTTCAGTCTGCTGCGCTTTGCTGAGTTTTGCGAACTCTGGGCTCTCGTGCAGCGCGGTATAGCCTTTGAAAAGCCCCTCATGCTGCCCTGCCCAGTTGTAGAACTCGGTTACCGCGGGCAGGCACGCCTCAAAGGCCTTCCTGAGCTCCGGGGTGTTGGTAACGCCGTTGAGATGCACGATGGGATGCCAGACATCATCGAACTTCTTGTCTGCCTCATTGAGGGGGACAATGAAGTCATTCCAGGTATAGACGCCCTTGGCGCAGGCATCCTCTATCGCCTTCTTGTAGTCAGAGATGGCCTGCTGTACTGACGGCACGATCTTCGCGGGATCTATCGCCGAAAACTTTGGAAGTTCTCTCATTTATTTACTTATTCCTGTCTTTATGAAAAATCTATGGGAACGCCGGCACCTCGCTCACAACGGCAGAGCCTGAGGAGAGCGAGACAACCGCCGCGGCAAAACGTTTCTCTTCTTTTATGGGGACGTTTACCAGAAAATCAGCCTCCGCAGAATAATTTTCTTCGAGAGTCTCGGCGCCTGTCTGCCCAATGAGGCGCTTGAGCGCCCCTATGTAGGCCATGGAGAGCCTCACGCGGAATGCTTTCATCTCAATGAACTTCTTTACCGGAAGCTCCTTCAGCGTGTCGCTCACACAGCCCTGGTAGGCGCGCACCAGGCCGCCTGTGCCGAGCTTTATGCCGCCGAAGTAGCGGGTGACGACCGCCGCGACCTCGCCGATGCCGGAGTGGAGCACCACCTGCAGCATGGGCTGCCCAGCGGTCCCGTGCGGCTCGCCGTCATCCGAGCAGCCGGCAAAGCCGCTGTTTCCCGCGGGGCCCCCGTTGAAGGCAAAGGGGTTGTGCCTCGCGTCGCTGTACTTCGCTGATATGTCAGCGACGAACTTTTTGGCGCCCTCAAGGCCGCGCACGCGTCCCACGGTCGTGATGAAGATGCTCCTCTTAATCACGACCTTGGTTTCGAACAACGCCCCGTCCCTGAGATCAGGGACGAGCCATGCATTTTCCTCAGTTTCCATCCTGGAGATATATCATCCTGGGGCTCACGACCCTTCCGCCGAAAATCACCGAGCCTATGACAGTGTCCCCGAGCCACACCGGGCTCTCTGCCGATTTGAGATCAAATGGGTCGGTCTCCGTGTCCTTAAGGTGACCAATGGTGCTCCTCTTCAGGACATACCTGAAATCCGCCCTCCTCGCGCCGGTGTCCTCATAGTTTCCGTTCAGAACAAGCCTCAGCACCGCCGTGCCGTTCCTCATCCTCGCGAAGACGCTGCTCTCCGGGGCCGCGCTCTCGCTGTTCTCAATCTTCCCGCGGTAAGTCCGGGAGAAATTGAGGCTGAAGGGAAGCCCGCCCTGAGGCGTAACGGTATATGCGTCAGACGCGTCATGCTCCGTGCCTGACTTTCTCACAGGACTGACAGCTGCGGTGTCCTTCACGCTGTCCCCGGAGACAATGCGCTCGGTCCAGCTGAAGGGAGGCTCCGCTGCGCTTCCGAAGGAAAGCGCCGTGCAGCTGTCAGGATAGTTCTGTGTCCAGACCGGATTGCCGCTCCCGTCAAGCGAGGAGACATATTCGGCGACGAAAGGAACAGACGCCTCGCCGCCCTTGCCTGTTCTTCCGGAGACGGCGCGGAGACGTCCGGTGAGGAAGTCCATCGAGGCATAGATGCTCTTTCCGCCGAAGGCGCAGAGCTCACTGTCAGCAGCTGTCTCCGGAGCTGTGCCGGATCCTCCGTCAGCTGCTGCCGCGCTGAAGCGCTCTCCCTGACCGTCAGCTCCGCAGATGACCTCGCGCGCCGCGCCTGCGCTGCTTTCAACCCCGACGCCCATATAGAGCGTAAGCGGATCCTTCAGACCGTCCTTCCTCAGACGGAAATACCAGTCACGGGTAAGCTCCGTGCCAGATGAGGAATCAGCGGTATAAAGCCTGCCCTCAGTCCAGCCCGCGGAGACTGGCGCTGCCGTGCCGTCCTCAGGGAGCCTCTCGATGACCTCCTTGCTCTCTGAGAAGACGGCTCCGTCCCTCGCGAATGCCTTCATGCGTGGCACGTCAGCAGCGTGCGGTGCGATAGATGAGTCGTAGTTCCTGATGACTGTGCCCTGCTTGCTGACAGCCTCGATGCGGGCGTATCTCAGACGGAACGGCTGCCCGGCGTAGGTGAACCATGGATATTTGTATGACCCTGAGTCAGCCTTCCTGCAGAATGACATGCTCTTCGCGAATGATGAGGCCGCTGACGGATCGTCTGCCCACCAGATCCTGTATGCGTACGGGTAAATCCGGTTCAGCTCACTGCTGAATGACTCAACTGAGGAAAGCCCCTCTGCCCATTCAATAGACGGAATATGCGCACGGAAGATGCCGGCTGTCCCGATCCTGGCCCGGAGGCTCATCCCGTCAGGAAGAAGGCTGCCATCCGAGCCATAGTCAAATTTTCCGGAAACGGCCTCATCGCCGCTGCCCTGCATGGTCTCAACTTCCGCCGGCAGGTCGCGGTCCTCCGCAGGCTCCGGCGCGTTTCCGGCATTCTCCCGCGAAATTGAGCGCAGAAGAGGGATGTCCTTCATCCTGAAGGACTGGAGAACCCTCGAGCGCACCGCAGCGTCCGAGCAGGCAAGCGGATCATTCACGTTTTTCGAATACGCTACCGGCAGGACATCGAGAAGGAACTCCTCTCCGGCGCGGAGAAGCTCGCAGCCGCCGCTGCAGAGCTTTGTGCTGTTTGAGTCCGAGTACCTGACGCAGATTCCCTGGGGAAAGCTCGAGATCTCCGCGCTGCCGGTGAGGACTGAGGCACTGCTGTCCGCGTCTCCTGCATCTCCTCCGTCAGATCCCGGCAGCACCGGAGTTCCAGAGACATAAAGCGTAGTCCGGCCGTAATCACTGTAGTCAAAGTCAATGCTGTTTCCGCTCAGGATGATATCTGTCGGAAGCGGATCAGATGGAGAGGCAATAAAGCCGATCGCAGTCCCGTTTACCGAAGCCCTGATACCGGACTTCTCATTGTCAGAGCTTCTGAGAAGCCCGGCCTTTACCCCGGTCAGTGACACTCCGCTGCAGTCTGCGTCCCCGTCCCTGACTCCGATGCTGTAGCTTGCCTGCTTCCCCGCGATTTTCGCGCCGCCCTGGCTGTCGGTTCTGGTTAAGACAAGCCGGAGGCCTGCTGCTGAGCCGGAGACATTGAAGTCCCTGGAAGAAGAATTTCCGGCGCTGACCCGGACAGCCCTGAGGCTGCCGCCCGCATTGCTGACCCTGAGCGAAAGAACGCTGTCCGCGTCAAAGTCATGCGTGCCGCTGCTGTAGTCCGCAAAGCCGCTCCCCCAGTCGGTCTTTACTCTCCAGCTGCACTGCCCGCTGCCGCGCACGGTGAATTCAACCGACCTGCTGCAGGTGCCGCTGTCACCTGTCATGGAAATGTCCGAGACGCTGCATGCACTTCCGTCGCTGCCGTTAATCAGAATATACGCAAGCCTGTCGTTCCAGGTATCAGAAAACCCTTTTTTCCCATCGTGTTGTTTAAAAGGAGGAACAAAGACAGTGTCAACAGGGTATTTGCCTCCTTCCTGGAGCCCGAAACTCCGGCCATTGTTTCCATGTCCGCCGCCATCCACAGGATGTGCATTCGGTGCGATCACCGAGCCTGAACCGGAGACAATGACGAGAACTTCAAACCCTTGCTGCTTTTTTTCCTGTCCGATCCGGCAGTTTTCTCCTATCACGGCCCTGCCGGCCCGGATTACAATCAGAGGACTGAAGGCATTTATCAGTTTATAATTGCCTTTCATGTCAGGCGGAGGCGGCAGCTGAAGCTGGAGCGTCCCTGGGCAGTTGAAGTCACTATTCCCGAGATCAAGCTCATAGTAAAGGTAGTTTTTCCCGCCGTAGCTGGAATCGCTTTGAATCTTTTGAACAAGATCATACTGGCCAAGCTTTCCGGAAGAGCCGGCATCCGCCAGGGAGTCCCAGGCACGGAAGAGCGTCAGGCAGGCCATGATCAGGCAGAGACACAGGGAAACTGCATTCCTAAACATCATTCGACCTCCCCGTGCCAGCTTCCGTTCGACGCATAGCCGCTGAACGTACGCGAGGCGTAGTCATCGTCATGCCCGCACCGGCCCTCGGCCCGGAGGTAATACACATTCTTACCGGCTGAAGTCCCCTTCCGGCACTCAAGGTAAAAGCGGCAGCTCTCCAGCCCGGAGTCAGACGGGAGGGAGAATGAGTCCCTGAAATAGACAAATTTTCTCTCCCCGTTCTTCCTGAAACCGTCCGCATCGATATTCCTCAGCCGGTCACAGTCCTTATAGCCTTTCCCGTCAGGGACCTCGGCGTTCCAGCCGTAGTAGCGCCCTGCGGGATAGAGCGCGTACATGGCCATCTCCATGGCGCTTCTTGCCGCGAGCTCCGCCCTGGTGCTGTCGGTGTTCTCAAATGACGCGGTATCCTGCTCGACCGAGAACCTCGCGAGCGATGCGGCGAGAAAGCCGAAGAGGATCATAACGAATATGACCATGAGGACCATCGAGCCGCTTTGGCGCCTCATCGCGCCTGTTTTATTCAGCATTGACGGCCTCCATCCTGATGACGAACTTCTGCTTCATGCCGTCTGTCTCATACTCAGCGTCAAGCTGAACCGCGCCGTCGGTGTTGAAGTCCGAGGGAACCTCCCTGAACGACGCGTCAGACAGGGATTTCGCGATGTAGCCGTAGCTGTCCCCAACCCCGTCGCCGCTGAACAGATCGGCGCCCTTGAGCCCTGATGCGGTCCTCCTTACGCTCCGGTACCCGTCAGAGGACTCATCATCGATATGGCAGAAATTCTCCCTTATCCTCGCGAGGTACAGCCTGCCGTTCCCTGGGGGAAGCGATGACGCGTGGGGATTGGCTTCCAGTGTGATTTTCCGGAGATCAGCGTCGCCCGTTACAGTCTCAACCTTCGCCACAGCACAGGCACTGCCGCAGTATGAGAGCGGGTCGTTCATTCTGGCGGGATACCTGAGCTCCTCCCGGAGCGTGCCGGACGAGGCGGCATTGAGGAATGCAATGTAGGTCCCCTTGCCAAGTTTCGGCGCCGCAACCTCATAGACCCTGCTGCCGCTGCTGTAGGGGAAGGCTGCCTCTGCCCTGATCAGGGAGAGGCACTTCCCGCCCGTGCCTGCCGCGACGGCATTTCCTCCTTCGGACGCGCGCACCTCAAAGAGCCCGGGCACAGTCCTGGCAAAGGCATCCTTCAGCCTGGCCGAGAGATAGTTCTCGCTGTCCGCGGTCTGCCCGTTCGCTGTAGCCTCCATGTAGAAGCTGACGCCGTTCTTGATGAAGCCGGTTGAGGCTGCCGCGAGTATGCCGATGATGACGATGCAGCACATCAGCTCTATAAGGGTGAATCCTGAGCTTTTCATCAGTAGTTCCCCCTTATGAGCGAATAGGAGATGTCGCCGGAGACCGATCTTACGGTAATGCTGACGAGCTTTCCCGAGAGCTCACCCGCTGAGGCTCCGGAAGGAGCACCGGGGAGCGCGAGCGGCGTGACGCGGATCCTGACGCTCATGCCGTCATAGAGGCTCTCGCTCCCTTTAGATCCGAAATACTTTGCCGGCAGGAAATCTGTCCCGCCGCAGTCGCCGGTCCTCGCGCAGATCTTTGAGGTCACGAAGTCATCGGCGTCATCAAGCATCGCGAAATACTGCTCACCGTCTGCCGTGTCCTGGAGCTTCGCCGGGAGCTCGCCCGTCTCAAAGCCGAAATCACTGCTCTTCGTGCACTCCCTGCTTCCGCCGGCGCCGAGGAGCTCCGCGGTGCAGTAGGTCTCAGAGCCCGCGGGGCACGCGGAGCTGTCACCGGTCTCTCCGCACCTCACCCAGCCGTCGGAGAAGTCTGACCGGTCATCAAACGAGCGGCTGATAATCATTGACGCGATGTCGAGGAGCAGCGTGTTTTTCCGCGCGTGGTCAACCGGATCCGCGTAGATTTCCCGGTTGCTGAACATGATGGCCGTCATCGGGACAATCACCATGCCCATAAGCACGATGCCGACAATGAGCTCGATAAGCGAGAAGCCCTGGACGCGGGAGGGATTATTTTCTGACGCTGACACTGATCAGGCCCTCCCGGTAAATGGAAATGTCAAATTCCCCGATGGAGAATACGCATCTCTCGTTCTCAAAATCCGCCTTTTTATAATCCAGTGAAAGGCTCCCCACGAGGCCGCAGGAGCGCATTTTCCCGGAAGTCTCGAAGATGACCGCGGCGGAACTGCCTGCGGCGATTTCAGTGCCTCCGACCTTTATCGCGGTGCTCCTGGTCTTGATTTCCGCCCGGCTCACCTTCTCCGTGCTGTTCTCGGCCTTGGCCTCGGCAGCAGAGATAAGTGAGGAAATGTCCGAGGAGTCATAGATGTATCCTGCAATTTTGCTGCCAGTAGGCTTCCCCGGAGTGATCCCCTCATAGCGGGCCTTCGACATGATGATGGAGTCTGAGGTCCTCAGGACATAGACCAGCGTATTCTTCCCCTGCATGGTCTCAAGCTGCGCGGTGCGGAGCTTCCCGGGGAACTCCTTCCTGAACTCAAGCGCCGTGTCCTCTGACGCGGACATCCTGATGCCGGCCGTGACGGCAACTATGCCGAGGACCACTATTACGGTAATAAGCTCGATAAGGGTGAACGCCCTGTTGCTGGTCATCAGGTAAGGCTCCGGTCAGTGTTTAAGTCAGGGAACAGCAGATCAGAGTGATTTTAACACAAGAAAACGGCAGTGAAATATGCGCTTAACAGGAGTTTAAGAAGAAAAGGAAATCAAAAGGAAATATTTCTGATGGTGCCCAACGCGAGACTTGAACTCGCACGCCCTTTCGGGCACAACCACCTCAAGGTTGCGTGTCTACCAATTCCGCCAGCTGGGCACTGGGTGAATGTGTTTCTTTCGAACACGGGCGTCATTATCCACTAATTTTTTACGCTTGTCAAACATTATCTGCAATCTTTTTTCAAAAAAATGTTACCGTTCACAGCCATTTGAAGCCGGCTCAGATACAAGTAAAAATTAATGACAATGACTTGTTATGAATGAATTTGCCGTAATTAAAACTTGTTTCCACCACCTGCTCTGGTTATCATAAGTTCATGGAAACGGACGGTTCTTCTCCTTCACTGGTGAAGAGAGAGATGTTCTTCCTGTCATAACAAGGTCTGTCCGGCAGAATTCATGATTGAATCTATGTTGCTGTTCAGGTATTGTCTGACGCCGCTTCCCGTGAGGGGGCGTGGATTGAAACAAAACAATTTCATATTATGGAAAGCTCAGCCTGTTTCAATTGCTTATGCAGTTAAGCCTGGACATGCACTGCCGGGGTTCGATGACAGGCGGACTGCCCCCTCAGCGGGCCGGAGCGATACTGAGCGTATTCTGGGAAACCGGAAATGCGCCTCCCCGCAGCGGTGAACGGCCGCTTCCATGGAGGCGCAGTCTGGCAGAACGCTTATTTCTGCCGGGGCTCAGGATGCAGTTCCCTGATCGCGACCGCACAGTCCCTGTTGCGGAAGGCGATTCCGCACTGAAGAACGCTCCCGGAATATTCATTGCTTAATGCCCCGGCATATCCGTTCTCCTCGCTCTTTTTCACAGCATGATTTAAGAGATTATCAAGCCAGTTTCCGGAATCCGGAACGCATTCAATTCCGATCACGACGGTCCTAGCGCCGTCTGCGGAGCTGAACGTGATGTCAGCCGGGCCGCTGCCGAATCTCAGATTGCTTATGTTCCGCCCGGCCGCAGAAAGCACTCTTTCCATGAACTCACGACTGTAGCTTTCGGCGGATGCCGCGGACATCGGCTCTTTAAGGGATACAAAACCGCGCAGGAGATCGTCCAGAGATATATTGGCTTTTCGCATATCACCTGAGAGGAGCGCTTCAGTGAAGATCACGGCATTGTTTCTGAATTCATCTGATACGGCACCTTCATAATAAGACTCGATTTCGCGTCTGAAATACCCTGTTATCGCCTCATTGGGAATACGGACATCCACTTCATTATAGGATTCCCTGCCCGCCAGGGTCAGGTATCCCTCATGAAGAAGGATGTCCCAGAACACGTATGAGTTCGGGCAGTCACCGCTCAGATAGTTATAGCGGATCCCGATATCAGCCTCCAGACGGACGCTTTTTCCGGAAATCAGCTTCTCGATTCTGTCTGAGTCCTTCGGAGTGAGGTGCGGCATCTGCTCTGCGATTATCCGTCTGATACCTGTCATGGCCCAGTAAGGCCCGGGATTCAGCGAACAAGGATCCTCAGCCCTCGAAAGCTCATTGATGTAAGAGCATATGTCCCAGGGGCAGAACAGCTCCTGACCACCGATGCTGTAAAAGCCGAACCGGCTCCTTGCGGTCTCATAGCAGTTTCCGAAGCCGCAGTATTCGAACATGGCCTTTACCTCATCCGGGGTAAAGCCGAATGCTGCAGACAGGCTGCGGCTCTGGGTCATCACAGTGTCATCCTCCATGTTGTTGATCCCTTCGAGGAATTCCCCGTCGGTATTCATCAGGCATCCTGCAAGTATGACTTTCTCGATGTCGCTGTTCGTCTTGACGACGCGGCCGAACATTCCACCCAGAAATGTGCACATTTGCCTGTAGTATCCGTGAGCTGCCGCATTCCTGAGCGGAACATCAAAGTCGTCAATAAGGATCACAGTCCGGTGGCTCTCGCCGAAACGCTCAACAAGAAGCCGGCTGAGGAAAGAAAGGGAGAAACCAGCATAGCCCCGGGCGTCAGAAGTTCCCATATACTCTCTGTCAGCAAGCCTCTGCAGTGGATCGCGCTCATACTTCGAGAGTTCCGGTCCGTCAAGCCAGAGAAAATCCTTCACGAGATCAGATATTTTTCCGGCAAGGCTCCCATAGGCCTCGTCAAACGTGAGGCCGTCAACATCCCTGAATGAAAGCGAGAGAACAGGATGCTGCCCCATATGCTTTTCGCAGAATTCACTGTCCTCCATTACCCGGAGCCCCCGGAAGAGCTCCTGCTGCCTAGAGGTGTCACCGGGCTTCTCATAGCTGAGCTCAAGGAAATGGCGGATAGTGCTCAGCATCAGGGTCTTCCCAAAGCGCCTCGGGCGCAGCAGCATGGGCCTGTGAACCCACTCAAAGAGATAGTTCAGGCACACTGTCTTGTCGACATAGTAAAGGCCCTTCTCCCTGAATGATGCAAAATCCTCCTCCCCTATTGCCGGACGCAGCGATGGCCTGTTTTCTTTTTCAGTGTTCATGATTGTCTGTCTCCCTGGCCTTGCATTCTGTAATCTTAACCGGACTCAGCCGGAAAAATAACCTGTACGACCCGATTTTAAGGCCTGGCACTTATTTTTCACAGGGATATATGACAGTGTCTGTCTCGGAATGTTAAATTTTCTTCTGAAACGACAATGCAGTAATTAAAACAGGATAAAGAGATGATCCCTTTGGTAACAGACTAAAGGAAATTGTGGGAAGATTTTATGGGATGATTTTCGGATGGTGCCCAACGCGAGACTTGAACTCGCATGCTATCACTAGCACTGCCACCTGAAGACAGCGTGTCTACCAATTTCACCAGCTGGGCATATTGTCGAAGTAATTCCAGGATGGTGCCCAACGCGAGACTTGAACTCGCACGCCCTTTCGGGCACAACCACCTCAAGGTTGCGTGTCTACCAATTCCGCCAGCTGGGCACTGGATTACTTCTTAGTGAGGGATTTTGACGTCAGCAGGAGCGTCTTTCTTCTCTTCTGCCTTGGCCTCGTCCTTCTTCACTTCTTTCTTGTCCTCAGCAGCAGACTTAACTTCGTCCTTTGCTGAAGTTGCTTCGGATTTCTCCTGAGCCTTGTTATTATCCGACTTTGCTGCAGAAGTGTCAACAGTTTTTTCGGTTGTTTCCTCATCGCCGATCTTTGAGAAATCCTCGCTGGTCTGCATGGAGTCATTGTAAATGGCACCGAGAACCAGGCTGATTACAAAGAAGAGTCCTGCGAGAACTGCGGTGGTGTGTGACAGGAAGTTGCCGCTTCCGGCTGCGCCGAAAACAGTGTTCGAGGCACCCGCACCGAACGATGCGCCCAGGCTAGCTCCCTTGCCGTGCTGAATAAGAATCAACGCGATCATTACGATCGAGATGAGCATAAGCAGTACTAACAGAATCTGGTAAAGAAGCATGGTCTGCAATTCCGTGGAACATGGAAAACAAAAATAACGAGCGCCATTATAAACACTAAAAATCCGCCGATCAAGCTGTTTTTAAAGTAAACAGCCTGACCGGCGGACCGAGGGCGCCAGGAGAGCTTACTTAACCTCGGAGACCTCGTGGGCGATCATGTCCGCGAGATCGGAGACCTCTTTCTCGTCGAGGCCCTCGACCATGACGCGGATAAGAGGCTCTGTGCCTGACTTCCTGAGGAGCACCCTGCCCCTCTTCCCGAGCTGCTCCTCGGCGCGCTTTACAGCAACGAGGACATTGGGCGCATGCAGGGGATCGAGCCCCTCGACGAACTTGACGTTGACGAGCTTCTGCGGGCACTTGGAGATGCCGCTGCGGAGCTCCTCCAGGGAGCAGCCCTTCCTTACGAGCGCGCGGAGGACCTGGAGGGCCGAGACGATGCCGTCGCCCGTGGAGACATAGTCAAGGCAGATGACGTGCCCGGAGTTCTCTCCGCCGAGGCGCCAGTTGTTGTCGATGAGCTCCTCCATCACATACCGGTCGCCTACGGCAGAGCGGATGAAGGGGATCCTGATCTTCTTGAGGGCAAGCTCAAGGCCGAGGTTCGACATCAATGTGCCGACCACGCCGCCGCGGAACACTCCGCGCTCCTGCATGTCGCGGGCGACGATGAAGAGGACCTCGTCACCATCGATAATGTACCCTGTCTTGTCGACGAGCATTACGCGGTCGCCGTCTCCGTCGAAGGCTATGCCGAGATCGGCGCCCGTCTCGACAACCTTCTTCGCGAGCGCCTCAGGATGGGTTGAGCCGACTCCGTCGTTGATGTTGATGCCGTTCGGCGCGGTGCCGATGGTCGTTACCTTGGCGCCCAGCTCGCGGAATACTGACGGAGCCGAGCGGTAGGTCGCGCCGTTCGCGCAGTCAAGCACGATCCTCAGTCCCTCGAGGGAGAGATCGTTGGGGAAGGTGCTCTTGCAGAACTCAATGTAGCGCCCTGTCGCGTCGTCGATGCGCTCGGCCTTCCCGAGGTTCTCAGAGCCGGTGCAGACAATGTCATGATCAAGTAGCTTCTCAATCTCAGCCTCAACCTCATCGGGGAGCTTGGTGCCCTGACGGGAGAAGAACTTGATGCCGTTGTCGTAGTAGGGGTTGTGCGAGGCGCTAATTACAACGCCCGCGTCGGCGCGGAAGGCCTTCGTCAGGTAGGAGACCGCAGGAGTCGGCATGGGGCCCAGAAGCAGCGACTTGATGCCGGCCGCAGAAAGCCCAGCTTCAAGCGCGGACTCAAGCATGTATCCTGAAATCCTGGTGTCCTTGCCGATAAGGACGCGCTTCTTGCCGTTCTTCGCGAGGACAGAGCCTGCTGCCCAGCCGAGCTTCAGCACAAACTCAGGAGTGATGGGGAATTTGCCGACTGCGCCCCTGACGCCGTCAGTACCGAAATATTTTCTGTCCATTGGATAATCCTGCGTTGGAGCGCCGGACGCGCGGCGCCTTCTTATTTATGGAAAACCGCCCCATAGGAGGCGGTTCTGGCTGTCATGAGCCCAAGGCTCTCAGAGATATCTGGCCTTGGAGTACTTCAGGGCGTACATCATTACGTCGACGGCATCCTTGTGGGCCTTCACGTCATGCACGCGGATGATATCAGCGCCTTTCAGTATGGAGACGAGATGCGCCGCGACCGTCCCCTCGAGGCGATCTCCGGTGCCGGCGCCTGTTACTCCGCCGATCATCGACTTCCGTGACATGCCGGCAAGTATGGGAAGATCAAAGGTCCTGAACTTCTCAAGCTCCCCAAGGAGCTTGTAGTTCTGGTCAAGGGTCTTGCCGAAGCCGAAGCCCGGATCAAGGATGATGTTCTCACGCTTTATTCCGGCATTGAGGCAGGCGTCGATCCTTTCATAGAAGAACTCCGAGACCTCGCCGATGAGATCCTGGTAGACCGGGTTGTCCTGCATATGGCCGGGCTCGCCCTGCATGTGCATGATGCACACGGGAGCGCCAAGCTCGGCTGCTGCCTCAAGCGCTCCCTCGCGCCTGAGCGCCCTGATGTCGTTGATGATGTCGCAGCCCGCGGCGCAGGCCTTCCTCATGACGCCGGGAGTCGAGGTGTCGACTGAGATCCAGACGTCCGGGAACTTCTCCCTTACAGCCGCGATGACCGGGACGACCCTCGCGGTCTCGTCCTCCTCGGAGACAGGAGCGGCGCCGGGCCTCGTCGACTCTCCGCCTACGTCGATGATCTCGGCGCCAGCCTGAACCATCTCCTCTGCGTGGCGGAGCGCGTCCTCCTTATTGAAGAACTTTCCTCCGTCGGAGAAGGAGTCAGGAGTTACGTTCAATATGCCCATGATCACCGGGTGATCGAGCACGAGCTCCTTTTCCCCGTGTCTGAGCTTCCTGACCTTCGGCGCATTGTGCCTGAACGCAAAGCCATGTCCTGCTGTGAGTGCCATACAACTACTATCCTCAATCAGTTTTTATTGCTGCAATTATTTGCTGTCCTTATCGCCGCTGTCAGCGCTGCTCTCTTTACTGCTGCCGCCCTGGCTGCCGTCATGAGGCTCAGCATCGCTGCTGGCATTTCCGGCGTCCTTAGCCGTATCAGATGAGGAGCTGCCCTCATCCTTCTTCGAAGGCTCAGAGCCGTCGCCGTTTCCGGCATTCTCCGCGGAAGGCGAGGGCTCGCGCACCGGGCGCCTGTTCATCAGATCATCGATCTGCAGCTCGTCGATGGTCTCGTACTTCATCAGGGCATCCTTCATGGCGTGGAGGATATCCATGTTGTCCAGGAGGATCTTCTTGGCGCGTGAGTAGGCAGAGGTTACGAGCGCATTGACCTCGTCCTCAATCTGCTTCAGCGTCTCGCTCGAGTAGAAGCCGTCAACGCCGCTCGTGGAGCGCCCCTCTCCGTCAGGATCTGAGTAGAGCTGCGGCGGCAGGGCCTTTGACATGCCCCACTTCGTCACCATGTTGCGGGCAATCTGGGTGGCGCGCTCGATGTCGTTCGAGGCTCCGGTCGAAACATGGTCAAAGCCGTAGATGATCTCCTCGGCGATGCGCCCCGCGTAGAGGGAGCTCATCTCGGACTCCAGGTACTCCTTGGAGTGGGAGAGACGATCCTCGTTCGGAAGGTACATGGTAACGCCCAGAGCCCTCCCGTGCGGGATGATGGAGACCTTGTGGACCGGATCGTGATCGGGGACAAGCTTGCCGACGATGGCATGCCCTGACTCGTGGTAGGCCGTCATCTCCTTCTCCTTGTCGCTGATGAACATCGACTTGCGCTCGGTGCCCAGCATGATGCGGTCCTTGGCGTACTCGAAGTCGGACTGCTCGATCCTGTCCTTGTTGTTCCTTGCGGCGCAGAGGGCGGCCTCGTTCGCGAGGTTCGCGAGATCCGCGCCGGAGAAGCCGGGTGTGCCCTTGGCGATCGACATCAGATCAACGCCCTGAGCAAGGGGCTTCTTCTTGGTATGGACCTTGAGGATCTCGAAGCGTCCCTTGAAGTCCGGGAGCCCTACGGTAACCTGGCGGTCAAAGCGGCCGGGACGGAGGAGCGCGGAGTCCAGGACGTCAGGACGGTTGGTCGCGGCGATGACGACGACAGTCTCATGATCGGAGAAGCCGTCCATCTCCACCAGCATCTGGTTGAGGGTCTGCTCGCGCTCGTCGTTGCCGCCTGTCGAGGCGCCGCTTCTGCGGCGGCCGACCGCATCGATCTCATCGATGAAGACGATGCATGGGGCCTTGGACTTGGCCTCGGCGAACATCTCCCTCACGCGTGAGGCGCCGACGCCCACGAACATCTCGACGAAGTCGGAGCCCGAGACGAAGAAGAACGGACGGTGCGCCTCGCCGGCGATGGCCTTGGCGAGAAGGGTCTTTCCGGTTCCCGGAGGCCCGACAAGGAGGATTCCCTTGGGGATCTGGCCGCCGAGCTTCCGGTACTTGGCGCTGTTCTTCAGGAAGTCGATTACCTCGCGGACCTCCTCCTTTGCCTCATCGCAGCCTGCCACGTCAGCGAAGGTGGTCTTCACGTCCTGCGCGCTGAACTGCTTTGCCTTGTTCTGCCCGATGCTGAAGGGATTGGAGAAGCGCCCGCCGCCTCCGCTCCTGCCGGACATCTGCCTTGCCACGAAAATCCAGATTGCGATGAAGAAAATGATCGGGAGCCAGTAGCCGATGGCCTGCAGGATCTCGCTGCTCTGCTCGGGGAGCGTGCCGTTGACCCTGACCTTGGCGTTGATGAGCTGGTTGATGAGGTCGCGGTCAGGAAGGGGGATTACGGTGGAGAACGCCGTCCCGTCAGTCCTGTATCCTGAGATGACCTGGCCGGCTATCGAGACTTCCTTTATCTGATGATCGTTTACCTGCTCGACGAAGGTCGTGTAGTCGACCATCGCCATCTTTGAACCGGCAACCTTTACCGACTGGAAAAGCGACGCGAGGATGATCGCAATTATGAGCCAGAGAAAAAGATGTTTCTTCATTTAATAATCCGCTAGAAAACCATTTGGCAGACTGTCAGGCTGATTTCCGGCCGCAGAGTGGCGCGCTGCCGGATCCCGATTATACATCATCAGGGCTCCGCCTCTGAGCCTGCCGGGCTGTCGCTCACCCCGAGGAACCCGGTGCAGACATAGTAGACCTCGCGCGATCTTGCCCTCGACGCGTCGGGCTTCCTGCTCTTTACCGTACGGAACATGCCGCGGAGTGTCCTGAGGTACTCCTCGCTCCCCTGCCCGTTGAAGACCTTGACGATGAAGATGCCGTTCTTTTTAAGGACGTCCCTGCACATGTCAAGGGCGAGTTCGATGAGGTACATGGCTCGGGGCTGGTCCACCCCGAGGTTCCCGGACATGTTGGGCGCCATGTCCGACATCACGAGATCCACCCGGCTGCTGCCGATGAGCTCCCTGAGCTTCGCGAGCACCTCGCTGTCCCGGAAGTCTCCCTGGATGAAGTCGACTCCCGGGATGGAGTCCATCATCAGGAGGTCGCAGGCCACCACCCTGCCGCCCTCTCCGACCTTTGACGCGGCATAGGCGGACCAGCCTCCGGGGGCCGCGCCGAGGTCAACCACCTTCATGCCCTTCCGGAACAGGTGATCCTTCTCATCGAGCTGCTCGAGCTTGAACGACGCCCTGGAGCGGAGCCCCCGCTTGTGGGCCTCCTGCACATAAACGTCGTCAAAATGTTCCTTGAGCCAGCGGGCCTGGCTCGGCGTTCTCTTCTTGTCAGTCATATTGTCTCCGTTTTGGGAGATTATAAGGCAGAGAGGCAAAATGGCAAAAGGTTCTCGCGGAGCTGATGCCCTGCCCGCTGCGGGAGCGCGGCCTGTTCAGGGCAGGCAGGGAAAGGGCCGTGGTAAACTCCTCCTGTTTAATGCTCCATTCCTTCCTTAACAGGGCACCAATATGAAAAAAGTAACCATCCACACCGACGGCTCCTGCCTCGGCAACCCCGGTCCGGGCGGCTGGGCCGCCATACTTGAGTACTGTCCGAAGGGCGGCACTCCCTTCGTCAAGAAGATTTCAGGCGGCGAGGCCGGGACGACCAACAACCGGATGGAGCTCACCGCGGCCATCATGGCGCTCTCCGCCCTGAAGGAGAAGTGCCAGATAGACCTCAGCACTGACAGCACCTACCTCAAGGACGGGATCACGAGATGGGTGGCGGGCTGGATCGCGAAGAAATGGAAGCTCTCCGATGGCAAGCCGGTGAAGAACCGCGACCTCTGGGAGAGGCTTGTCGGGCTCACAAATGAGCACGAGGTCACCTGGCACTGGGAGAAGGGCCACGACGGACTCGAGAAGAACGAGGAATGCGACAGAATGGCGAGGTCAGAGGCGGAGAAGATCAGGAAAAAGGGCTGACCGGGCCAGATACGAAAAAAACGGAACGTCTCCGCTCCGGTTTCAGAAATAAACTCCTGATTCAGTCTCAGTCAGCGACCGCGTTGGAGAAGGAGACTGCCGAGGCGAACTTCAGGCCGTCAGCTTCATTCTTCTCAGGAGCGACCCTTACGAGGAGATCCGAGGCCAGCCCGCTTACGCCCGCGTCAGAGCTCCTGAGCGCTGAGTAAAGGTAGGTAACCGAGCCCAGGACTGCCATGCGGCCGGCGTCAGGCTTCTTCGCCTGTGCCTTCGCGGTAATGACATTCCTCTCCGGCCGTACCGGATGATCAATCACATTCGGGATCCTGATGCCGTAGGAGCCGCTGTCCTTCATGATGCTCGCAAGAGCGAGGATGCGGGGGACGTAGTTCTTGGTCTCGCGGGGCAGGTTCAGGTGCCAGAAGTCGGTCGGGAGCCCGGCAGCCTTGTTGCGCTTCACTGCGTTCGTTACCCTGGTGATGCCGCAGTTGTAGGCGGCAAGGGTCAGGAGCCAGTCCCCGTCAAACTTCTTGTTGAGGTAGGCGAGGAGATCGAGCGCCGCGTCAGTCGAGCGCCTTACGTCCCTTCTCTCGTCGTTGTACTTGGTAACCCTGAGCCCGAAGTGCCTTGCGGTTATAGGGGTCATCTGCCAGAAGCCGACGGCGCCCATGTGGGACTTGCTCTCGACCTTGAAGCCGCTCTCGAAGAGCGGAACCAGGACGAGCTCAGCAGGGAGCCCGCGCTCCCTGATCTCGCCGTAAATGGTCTTTATGTAGGGAGATGAGCGGCCGAGCAGCGCATTCATGCCGTGGGCAGTCGTCCTCATGATGTTCTTGTGATGGATGACCTGCGCCCTCTGGCCGTTCCCCAGACGGAAATCGGAGATGATGCTGTCCCAGACGTTTGCCCCGCGGGCTGCGCCCCTGTACTCCTGGCCTGCGGCGGTTTCCTGAAGGCCGGAGCTGGCAAGCTTCCTGCTCTCTGCCTCAGCGGCCGCGCTCAGCCCGCTGAGCCCCTGTGACGCCGTATACATCACGTTGTGGCAGCCTCCGGCGAGCATCACGTACACTGAAACGACAGAGGCTGCAAATATCTTGTGCAGATGTAAACGCCAAAAGTTTCTTCCGATAGACGTTTGGCATTAGCCTATTGGCATGCATTGTCGACCACCAATTCGGAAATTTCTAATGTCGTTTACTATAATAATTATTTTTATCGAACAGCGGCTGGGTGCCGCATGCCGCGCGCTGGCGGCTCCCGGATAAGATGCTCTCCGGGATTAAGACGCTTTTTTGCGTCTTTTCAGTTAGTTCCTGTATTCATAATAATGTGATCGCGGTCAAGAATCAACCGAAATGAGAGCTGTATCAAATTTTTACCGATTAATTTGAGCCAAATCAAAAGAAAGGCAATCTGCACCGGATTTATACAGCCGTATTCTGTCCTATATAAGGACTCAGCCTGCAGGCGAAAGGACAGGAAAAGTGGCAGGAAAGAAGAAGCCCGGAGGAGGGAAATCAAATGGGGAAGACATGCTGTCCATGCCTCCCCCGCTTTTCAGGAAACGGCTCCGGGAGCCGTTCCTGGCATCAGTCCGCGCTGTTTATCAGTAAGCTACAGTGAAGCGCTCGAAGTGGTGCTGAGGCTTCTCGAGCTCATCAACCATCGCGACCGCGTAGTCCTCGACGGAGATGAAGCTGTTGCCCTTCTCGTCAAAGAGCATGTCGTCCTTCCCGACGCGGTACTTTCCGGTGCGCTCGCCCTTCTGCAGGTTGCCGAGGTTGCCGGCGGGGGAGAGGAACATCCAGTCAATATCCTTTACCTTAGTGAGGTAGTTGTTTCAATTCACGCCCCTTGCGGGTGCGACGTCAGACAATGCCGGAACTTCAGCAGAACTCAATCAGGAATTCTGCAGAATCGGCCTTGTTATGACAGGAAGAACATCCAGCTCTTCGCCAGCGCAAAGAGGCAGAACATCTATTCCATTCCTTTATGATAACTGCAACAGATGGCGCAATCAAATTTTAGTGAATGCAGAGATGTCATAAGGAGTCATTGCCATGAATTTTTACCTGCATCCAAGCAGGCTTAAAATGGCTGTGAACAGTAACAGGTAGTTAAGGTAGAACTCTCCGAGGCTCTTTACGCCGGGAAGCCACTCAGCGGGAAGCGTGCCGGTGTCAATAAGGCGGACGCCGGGCTTCACGAAGAGGGTGCCGGCTCCGCCGACAATGAGGAGGCGCTTTACGCCCGAGGCGCGCACGCCCTCGACAATCTTCGGATAGTTCTCAAGGGTGTCCTCGTAGAGGCGGGGGTTCTTCCAGCCGGGGTTGTAGGCGGAGATGACCGCGTCCTTGCCTGATGCAAGCCCTGCGAGAACCTCAGGATCGGTAGCGTCAGCCTCAACGGGCTTTACGGAGTCAGACGCGCTGAGCTTTGCCGCGTTGCGGACAACTGCCGTAACCGTATGTCCGCGGGAGACGAGCTCACTGAGGATTGCCGAGCCTGCGTAGCCGGTTGCGCCGATTAAAAGTACGTTCATATTTCTTCCTTCCTTTTCCATGAATTCCTGCAGCTCCCGGAGGATGCTGCGCTGTTTGTTGTAACCTTTACGGTTACGACAATACGCCGGAGCTTTCGGCTTTGCAAGGCTTTTTTCACAAATAATTTCCGCGCATACGTGAGAGCCGCAGCGCCATGCAGAGGACTCCATCCGCCCATAAAAAAGGCAGCCTGAAACCTCACTGTTCCAGGCTGCCTTAACCGCATCAGAAAAAGGAGCGTTTATCAGGAGAAAAGATCCTGCTCCACTCCGCCGCCCAAGCCAAGGATCTTCAGGAGATCCTCCTCGCCAAGGACCGGGATCCCGAGCTCCTGCGCCTTCGTCATCTTGCTTCCGGTCTCAGTGCCGCTTCCCGCGATAAGCGCGGTGGTCTTCTTCGAGACGGAGCCGGAGACCTTTGCGCCAAGCCTCTGCAGCTTCTCCTTGGCCTCATTCCTGCCCATCGAGGCAAGCGTCCCGGTGATGACATAGGAGCGCCCGAGAAGAGGCATCTCTGCCGTGTCCGGGACCTTCTCGTCAGGCCACCTGATCCCAGCGCCGCCCTCTGATGCTGGCCTTATGAGCCGGTCGATCATCTCCTGGTTGTGGCTCTCGGCAAAGAAGCTGATGATGCTGGAGGAGACCACGTCGCCGATGTCCTCAACGAGCTTGAGCTCCTCGGCGTTCGCGTGCCTGAGCTTCTCAAACGTTCCGAAATGCCTCGCGAGCGAGAGCGCCGTCGCCTCGCCCACCTCCCTGATGCCGAGGGCGTAGATGAAGCGGCGGAGCGTGGTGTTCCGCGAGTGGTCAATCGAGTCGAGAAGGTTCCTGACGCTCGCGCCCCTCTGCTCAAAATGCCTGACAACCGCGTCAGCGATGAGGGCGCCGTCGGGGAAGTCACGGAGGGCCTCGCTGAGCCTCTCCTTCCCCGCAAGGGAGAAGGAGTCAAAGTCACCGAAGGCCTCAGAGAGGGCAAAGGCCGCCGCTGCGGAGATCCAGTGCGGCTTTTTAAGCTGCGGAGGCACATCCTCATCGCCCTTCCCCGCCTTCCTGGTCCTGATGCCAAGCGAGCAGATGAAGGAGGCAAGGCCGGCGCCTTTCCTCGAAAAGAGCTCCCTGACAGCGCCGGGCGTCTCCTCGCCGAGAGCCGCAGAAGCGGCGCTGCTCTTAAGCGCCTCCGCGATGCCCTCGCCGCTGAGCCCGGCGAAAACCGAGAACAGCATGGCGTCAGATGGGGAGACGCCGGGAGCCGCCTCCGCGATGAACCTCGCGAGCGCGGTCTTCTCCGACCTTGCAAAATCACGGATCAGCCTGCCGCCCCTGAAGCCGTCATCGCCGCGGACAGACTCCAGGGCAGCCCAGAGCCGCCCGCCGAGATCGCTGTCATCGGCCGCGGACATGGTCTCGTCCTTTCCGGCATCCAGGATCTCCTCGGGAGTGCGGAGCGACTCTGACACCAGAAGAGCGCTCTCCCTCGTCATGCCCGGGACTCCGAGAAGATAGATGAGCCAGGCGGCGCGGACGTTGTCGTCATCCCTGCCGAAAAACGCGGAGAGCGCGGCAAGTCCGGCGATGCTCCCTGCGGAGTACGGCGCATCCTCAGGGAAAAGTCCGGGTGAGGCGAGCGAGAGCGCCGCGGCGGCGACGCCGTCCTCCGTGCCCTCAATCTCCGGAAGCTCAGAAAATATTGCACCTGACTTGTTCTCCGCCCCGGCAAAGAGATCCGGGAGCAAAGCGTCATCTGCGCCGGAGTCCCTGGGAGCGGCGGCCTCTGCCGCGGCGCGCTTCCCCTTTCCTGAGGCTGGGGCCTCGGCGCTTCCGAGGAGCACCCGCCAGAGATCCTCCGCCTTAAGCGCGTAGATGTCAGAGGGGTACTTCACAGCCCCGGTGTCCTCCAGGGACTGCAGGATCATGTCCCCGAGACCGTCGATGTCCATGGCCTGGCGGCTCACGAAATGGGTGAGCGTCTGGTGCCTCTGCGCCGGGCAGATGAGCCCTCCGGTGCAGCGGCTTATCACGCCTCCGTCCACCCGCTCGATTCTGGAGCCGCACTCCGGGCAGATCTCCGGGAATACCACCGGGCGCGCGTCCTGAGGCCTCCTCTCCTTCACCACCGAGGCAATCTGCGGTATGACGTCGCCCGCGCGCCTTACGATGACCGTGTCGCCGATCATGACGCCAAGCCTTTGGAGCTCCTCCTCGTTGTGGAGGGTCGCGCTCTTGACGGTTACCCCGCTCACCCTCACCGGATCCAGGACGGCGACAGGCGTAACCGCGCCGGTACGCCCGACCTGGAAGCGCACGTCGCGGAGCACAGTCATCTCCTCCTCAGGCGGGAACTTGTGGGCGATGGCCCAGCGCGGCGAGCGGGTGACGTTCCCCATCCGCTCCTGAAGAGCGATGTCGTTGACCTTGTAGACGAGGCCGTCAATCTCATAGGGAAGGTGCGGGCGGAGCTTCGCCATCCTCGCGTAGAAGTCATGGAGGAACGCGCCGCCTCTCCCGGTCTCGGTGAGGGGATTGACCGGAATGCCCCAGGAGGCCGCCAGGGCTAGCCTCTCGGTGTGCCTGGGCGGCAGCTCAATGCCCTCGGCCGCTGCCACGAAATAGCAGTTGAACATCAGGGGCCTTTTCGCGGTAACTCTCGGATCAAGCTGCCTGAGGCTTCCTGCCGCAGCGTTCCTGGGGTTCGCGAAAACCTTGCCGTGATGCTCTGCCGCCTCACGGTTCATGCGCTCGAAGCCGCCCTTCGGCATGAACACCTCGCCCCTCACCTCGAGCATCCTGGGGGGATTCTGGCACTCGAGCCGCAGCGGGACATTCTTTATGGTCTTCACGTTCTCGGTGATGTCCTCGCCTATCGTGCCGTTGCCGCGGGTCGAGGCAAGCGAGAGGAGCCCGTCCGTGTAGAAGATGCTGCAGGCAAGGCCGTCAAGCTTCACCTCAGCCGCGAACTCCACACTGTCAGACGAGGCTGCCTCATTGACTCTCCTCACGAAGTCGTCGAGCTCGCCCACGCTGAAGATATCGGCCAGCGAGAGGAGCGGGATCTTATGGACAACCTTCTTAAAGGCTGAGATCGCCTCTCCTCCCACTTTCCTCGTGGGAGAGGAGGGATCGGTGAGATCAGGATGCTCCCTCTCCAGATCCTTAAGCTCGCGGAACAGGCGGTCGTACTCGGCATCGGGCACGCTCGGGCTGTCATTGACGTAGTACTCATGGGAATACCTGTTGAGAAGGCGGGAAAGCTCCGACATCCTTTCCCTGATAGCGCTCTCGTCTGCCATAGTCTTTCCTTAGGTGAAAAACGGACACAAAAAAGGCGGGGACATGCCCCGCCGGAACCCTGCGGCCTTCAGCCGGCAGCGGCCTTACTGCGCGTCAAACGCAGCAAGCTCCTTCAGATACTGATCCTTAAGGGCATCGTCAAACTTCCTGGAGCAGTCCTGGTTGATGACGACGGCGCCAAGCTCATGGGCGAACTCGCCGACATCCTTCAGCATCGAGGTGAAGTTCCTGACGCCTGAGCCCTTCTTCGGCTGCAGCACGAAGCTGATGCCCTTGACCGCGAAGGAGTTGACATCCTTCTTGCTGAAGGTGCCGGGCTTGAAAAGGTTGGCGACGGCAAACTTCTCGGAGGACTTGTCATCGACATTGTCCAGGCAGTGGTAGATGTCATACTCGCCGAAGATATAGCCGTGGCTCTCGAAATTGGTCTTTACGGCATAGCCGTCGAAGGGAGTGCCGTCAGCCTTGACGAGGTTGACGATATAGAAGTCCTGCCAGATCTTCTCGGGCTTCTTCTCCTGGGCCTTCTGAGGCTCAGGAGCAGGCTTCTCCTCAGGCTTTGCGGTGAAATCAGGCCCGTCGCCGCCCAGGGTCCTCAGGGTGCCCTCATCCTCTCCTGCGACTGAGTCCTTCTCACTGAGGCTGAGATCGCCCACATCGGAGTGGAGATCCTTGTTGTAGCGTCTGCGGCGGCCGGAATAGCGGCGGTTGTTTATGATTACGGCGTAGACTATGAAAATTAAGACAACGGCTGATGCACCGATGAGCAGGATGATTTTGGTGGACATACCTTAAAACGCCTGTGAGACCCGAAAATTTCCGGAATTATAGCATTTTTGGCCGGAAATACAGAAGTTTCTGGGCCCCGGAGGCGGCAGGATCAGCGCGCGTTATTGAAATTCCTCCCTGAAAGAACTTATTATTACGCGGGGCACTGCCCCGGACTCTCAGCAGAGGCGCGCCTGCGCCATGGACTCAAAATGAACTTAAAGAACAGCTTTTCCGGATTCTCCTGCCTCCTCTACGGCTTCAGGACTATGCTCAAAGAGGGCTACAGGATGTATACCCTGCTTCCTGTGCTTATCAACGCCGTGCTGATGACGGCGGCCATCTACCTCTTCATGGGCGCGGTCGGGCGCGGCACGAACTGGGTGCTGTCGATGTTCCCTGACTGGATGTCGTTCCTCAGGTGGATAATCATCCCCTTCGCCTTCATCTCCATGATGCTCATCTGCGCCTACCTCTTCGTCGCGGTGGAGAGCATCGTAATCTGCCCGTTCGCGAGCTTCCTCGCCGAGAAGGCCGAGCAGGACATCACCGGGAAGGTAAGGCAGCAGCCGGAGATCCCCGCGGGGAAGTATCCCGCCTGGATCGCGGGGATCGCCTGGCACTCCCTCAAGAGGACCGCGAGATCCTACTGCTTCTATCTCCCCTGCGCGCTTCTCTGCCTCATCATCTTCCTGATCCCGGCCGTCGGGCAGGTCCTTTTCCCCGTGGTCTGGCTCCTCCTCAGCGGCTGGTGGCTTGCCATGCAGAACCTGGACTATGTCTTTGACAACAACGGCATCAGCTTCGCCGAGATGAGCAGGAGGATGAGGAAGTCCCCGGTTCCTGTAATCTCGTTCGGCTGCCTCACGGCTGCCATTGCCGCAGTGCCCGTCGCCAACATCCTGGTGCTCCCCGCAGCCGTAATCGGCGCGACAAGGCTCTTCCTGGTGGATCCGAAGCTCAACGGAAGCGAGGCGCTCACCGGAGAGGCTGGCACGTCAGCAGCTGTGGAGCCAGGCACGTCAGTAACTGAGAAATAGGCCGGCATCAGGGCCTCTCCTGCGGCGCAGCGCATGAAAGTGCCTGCGCCGCTTCAAATCGAACCCCGGGACTCTCCTCTCCCATCACCATCAGCAGATTTCACGAACACGCAGAAAATGCCATCCGGGCACGGCCGCCCGAGGCTCACCTGCAGGGAATTAATCACAGGAAAATTCAGGAAAGGCTGAAGCCTTAGGATCAGGCGGCCTCAAGGACGGTATTGAGCTTCTCTGAGGAGACGGTCTCGTCAAGGACGTCGGCAGGGCTCGCCTCAACCGGAATGAACCTGGGCTCACGCCCCTCGCGGGTGATCTCATACCTTGCGCGGGAGACAGGGGACATGTTGCCGAGGACAGTCTCAGGCAGATCGTCATGCTTTACGGTGAGGGGCTCGGGGAAGAGGCACTCCGAGAGGAACACGGCGCTGAGCCCGCCATCGCGGAAGTCATCTCCGAGGCTCTCGCCCCTCAGCGCGTCGCCCTCGCCGCTCTGCAGCCTTATCTCAGGAGGGAGCTCAAACTTCGCCCTCAGATCAGCCTTCTGGGCCTTTGCGGAGGCCGATACGGCATCCTCCTCCTTGGGGAGGTCCATGGCATTGTCGGAGATCATCGCGAGCATCAGGGCAAAGGAGGCCTGATCCGAGCTGTTTACGGCATGGTTGAGCGACTGACCGAGCTGAAGCTCGTCAATCAGCGCCGTATTCCTTATCTCAGATGCAAGCATTGCACTCTCCCCGTCCGTGGATTTTCCCTGACAGAAAGGTTATCGGCCGGCTCCATGGTTTCTTTAGTGGAGAATTTGCTGAGGCATGACTGAGCTCACAGAATGCGTGACGAAAAAGGCGCCCCGGAGGGCGCCCTTGTGGAAAACCGCTCTGATCTCCCGATTACAGGGTTCCGAGCAGGATCTTCAGCATGCGGCGGAGCGGCTCTGCGGCGCCCCAGAGAAGCTGGTCGCCTACGCAGAATGCGGAGAGGTACCTGTCGCCGATGGTGGTCTTTCTGATGCGTCCGATAGGAACGGAGAGGGAGCCGGAGACCTTGGCAGGGCTCAGCTCGCGGATGGTCTCCTCCTTCTCGTTCGGGATGACCTTGACCCACTCGTTGGTGTTCCTGATGATCTCCTCGATCTCGGGAACAGTGATGTCCTTCGCAAGCTTGATGAGGAAGGACTCGCTGTGGCAGCGCAGCGAGCTGATGCGGACGCAGTTGCCGTCAACCTTGATCTTTCCCTCAGGGAAGCCCAGGATCTTGTTGGTCTCGACCTGGCCCTTCCACTCCTCACGGCTCTGTCCGGACTCCATCTTCTTGTCAATCCAGGGGATGAGCGAGCCTGCGAGGGGAACGGTGAACTCAGCAACAGGCATTGCAGGGGAGTTCATCGCGTCGCGGACTTCCTTCTCAATCTTGAGGATAGAGGCTGCGGGATCCTTCAGATCCTCGGCGCATGCGCCGTAAAGGGTGCCCATCTGGGCAAGGAGCTCGCGCATGTTCTTGGCGCCGGCGCCTGACGCGGCCTGGTAGCTCGACATCTGCAGCCACTCGACGGCGCCTGACTTGATGAGGCCGGCAAGCGCCATGAGCATGATGCTGGTGGTGCAGTTGCCGCCTACGAAGGTGTGGATGCCGCGCTCAAGATCGCGGTCGATGACCTCGCGGTTTACCGGATCAAGGATGATGCAGGCCCTGGGATCCTGGCGGAGGGTTGACGCGGAGTCAATCCAGTATCCCTTCCAGCCGGAGGCGAGGAGCTTGTCATATACGGAGGTGGTGTAGCCGCCGCCCTGGCAGGTGACGATGATGTCCATCTCCTTCAGCAGGTCAAGGTTTCCTGCGTCAAGAAGAACGCCGCAGTCGGTTCCTGCGAATTCAGGAGCCTTCTGGCCGGCCTGGGAGGTTGAAAAGAAATGTGACTCAAAGCCGACGAAATCATGTTCCTCGACCATGCGGTTCATCAGTACAGAGCCGACCATTCCGCGCCAGCCGATAAAACCAATCTTCTTCATGTTATAAACCGAGACCCGTGATGCTCCGGAGCCTCTCTCCTTAAGTAGAACGCGCGGCAGAGCCGCATGAAACAATGGGCGCATATTACGCCGTTAAAATTGACTGTGTCAAGACAGCATTAAGATCCTTCTGCTGAAAAGACTCCTGCCCGGGGCTCATCCCCCGACTCCTCTCCCGCAAGCACGGCTGCCGCAGCGGCGAGGCCGGAGTGCACGGCTGATCCGAGAAACGAGCGGAGGCCCGAGCGGACGCCGACGGGGAGCGCGCCGTCATCCGCGCCGAGAATCCTCTGCTCCTCCGCCTCCTCGGAGAGCGACGCGCGCCGCTCTACGGCGGTCTTCCCGTCAAAAAGCATGCTCTGCTGATAGACGGCCTCGCCTGCCCCGAGATCGCCGAATTCGAGCTCGGCGGCCGTGCAGTCGTGCCTCGAGGGCCTGAAGGGGAGATCGGCATAGTAGCAGCTGATCCCGCCCGTTTTAAGCGACTCTGCCGTCACATGCCTGCCGAGAACCGAGTAGAGGCTGCCTTTCTCGAAGAAGAGCGCAAGCCCTGGCTCCTCGGTAAGCAGGTTCCTCCCGAGGAACCACGGCGCGCGGCCGCCGAGGAACCCGAGCACGGTCGGCGCGATGTCGAGCTGCGAGGCAATGGAGTCGATGTACCGGACGGGGAACTTCCCGTCGGTCGAGAAGAAGATGAGCGGCACCAGGTGCGAGGAAAGCGGGCTCGACTTGCTCATCCTCGTGTGGTCTCCCGTCACGGCAAAAAGCGTCGGGAGGCCGTTGCCGCTCCGGAACTTCTCCATGAACTCATGGAGCTCGCTGTCAGCATAGTAAAGGACGCTCTTCTCCCTGTCGCTCCTGAGCTCATCGCCGAACTTCCAGCCGAACTCCTCCGGGATGGTGAAGTCGTGGGTGTCGGTGTTGTTCACTATATAGAAGAAGGGCTTCTCCGCCTTCGCCGCCTCGGAGAGGATCGCCGCGTAGAGATCCGTATCGGCAAGGCCCCAGTTCGACTTCGGGTGAACCGCGTCCACATTGTGCCGGTCAAAGGATCTCCTTACCCCGAGCAGCGCGGCGAACTCCGCGACAAGATCCCCGGTCGTCCCCTGGAAGATCGCCGTGTCATAGCCGGCGCTCTCCATTATCTCCGGAAGGCAGTGATACTCGAAGCGGTCGAGCCCGCTCCTCGGCACCCCGGCGCCGAACGGGTTCGGTGCCGAGCAAAGCGCCGCGTAGAGGCCCTCGTGGGTCCTCTTGCCGTCCGCGACCGCGGCAAGCGCATGGAAGCTTCTCTCACGGAGCGCCTCGAGGTGAGGTGTCACGAAGCGGTCGGTGTACTCGGCCGGCCAGCTCTCGAGGAGCAGGAGCACGACATTGTACGAGGGGCGCGGAAGCTTCCTGCTCCCGGCCTCATCGCGGCTGAACGTCTCCCTTTCGCCGAGCGCCTGGTAGAGCCTCTGCAGATCAGATCCCTTCACGAGGCCGTAGACCGAGGAGAACGCGCCGTTCATGGCATAGACCGAGAGCTCCTCGCTTCCGAGCATCCAGGCGGTGCTCGGGCGCTGCGGCACGGTGCCGAAGCCACGGAAGAGCACAAGGGAAACGGCAAGGAAAAGGACTGACTGTAGCGATACCGAGGTCTTTCTGCCATCCGCCCTGAAGGAGAAGCCCGGACGGAGAAGCAGAAGGGCGATGACTGCCCCGGCGCCGACGGCGGCGGTGAGCCCCGGATGCGAGGTGAAGGCGGTAAGGGTGAGCTCGATGAAATTCGGGAAGAGTGCGCGCATCTCGCTGCTGGCGTGCCGCCCGGCCTCCTCAAGGTAGAAGGAGTCGCCGAGCATGAAGCCCGCAAGGAGGACCGCCGGCATGACGGCGAAGCACCAGGAGAACCTTACCGACGTGCGGCGGCTCAGAAGGAGCCTCGCTGCCGCGTATAGGAAAAAAGGCAGTGTGAATATCGAGGCGGCCGCAGCGTCGAAGGTGAGCCCGCTTCGCACCACCTCGCCCGTTCCGAGCGCCGATGACGGATCAAGCCTCAGGAAAATATATGCGCGTAGAGCCGCCCCGAGCGCCGTGAGAGCGGCGAACTCTGCTATGAGGAAGAGAAAGAACATCAGAACTGTCAGTGAGCAGTAGATTTTTTTAATTTACTTTCCCACTGCTATTTTTTTTGCCCTTTTTTACAAATAACTCACAATTACATCGATCGTCAATGGCCAAAGTTGTAAAAATGTGTGCCAGGGATCAAAACGATCAGACTTCTTTGTAAAAATTTGAGATGAGGATCAAATTTTACTCTTACTGATTGTCGCCGATCGCTAAGCTGGTTAAATTTCACCCCAAAGGGGGCGTTAACCATGACAACAGAGAAAAGCGCAGCTGACAGCAGTCAGTCATCTGAACAGAACACAACAGACAACAAAGTATTGCAGAAGGCCAGAAACAAGAATAGGGGCAAAGGCAAGTTTGAGCTCGGAACCCTTGGTCTGGTCGCCGGATCTTTCGATTTTCTTGGACTCGAAGGCCTGATCAACGAGAATGTCGGCAAGAAAGGCTCCCATGTCAGGGCTAATACAGGAGTTGAGGTCAAGGCACTTATAATGCAGATGCTCTATGTCGAATGGCAGGGCCTCATGAATACAGCCTCCTTCATGACTGACGTGCCGTGCGGGGCACTGCTCGGGAAGAACATTAAGCCTGACGCGCTAAACCGCTCGGCACTTGCCAGAATGCTCGATGACATCTACAGCTTCGGGACAGAGAAGCTGTTCGTGCTCTGCGCCAGGGAGGTATTCAGCAGGATTGGGCTTGAGCCTGAGGAGGTCCACATCGACTCAACGAGCTTCCACTACCATGGAGAGGGCATGAAGGATGATGCCTGCGAGATACAGCTCAAAAAGGGCTACAGCCGCGACCATCACCCTGAGTTGAAGCAGGCGATAAGCCTGATGCTGGTCGATGGCAAAAGCCGTATCCCACTGTTCGGGAAGAACGTCTCAGGCAACACCAGTGACAACAAGTCATTCCTGAATATGGTCCGGTCAAGCCTGCCCGCGCTCAGGGAGCAGTTTACAAAACTTAAG
>ONIT01000152.1 GCA_900317945.1 uncultured Pseudomonadota bacterium | reverse complement strand
TCCTGCAGTGGCAGTTTGGCTATAATCGGTCATAGGGTCTCCTTTTGATTGTCGATCATCGTGGTGGGTGTATCTCGATCATAAAGTGAGGCCTTTTTTATGCAATTTTTAAATCACTGAAGGCAGAGGTTTGGGTCCCTGGCCACACAGAAAAAATGATTGACCCAAAAATGGCTATTGCCTCCCTTGTACTTGCTATCATCGCTGCACTCTGCGCAGTCCTTTCATTCGTTTCCGGCCCTATTGCCGGCATCCCGGGCGCCATCCTTGCCGTCATCGGCATCATCACCGGCGTTCTGGGCCGCAAGAAGCCTGAGGGACACGGCATGGCTACCGCTGGCCTCGTCATCTCCATCATTTCCCTGGTTCTCTGCCTCCTGATCACCGTTGTCTGCTTCGCCTGCGTCGGCGCCCTTGGCGCTGCTGCCACTGTCCCTGCAGCCGGCGCTGCCGGTGCAGGACTCTAAGGAGCTCCTTCTTACTGAGACTGCAGGAGAGCCTCCTCTGCGTGCCCTGCCATCACCGGCAGGGCTGTCTGCCGGAGGCATGAGATGCTGAGATACATTCACCTTTGGGGCAATACGTTTATCGGGGGCTATGGCCTCATGATCGCCCTCGGGGTGGTCATCGGCGTCGGGCTTGGCTATTTGGTCATGCGCCGCCGGGGCTATGACGCGGACGACTTCCTCCTGCTCTCTGCCTATGGCGGCCTTGGTGCCATGATCGGCGCCAAGGCGCTTTTTCTCTGGACGGTCAGGGATTACATTGACCCCTCAAGGCTCCTCGATCCCACCTATGAGCTCGGCGCCCTCGCGCCCGCGGGTTTTGTCTTCCTGGGCGGGTTCTGCTGCGGCACGGTCCTGGTTGCCATCATGTCCCAGGTACACGGGATAAGCCTTTCCACAATCCTTCAGAACGGCCTCTTCGCGCTCCCTCTTGCGCACGGCTTCGGGAGGATCGGCTGCTTCCTCGGCGGCTGCTGCTACGGCATCCCCTACGAGGGCCCTTTCGCCGTTACCTTCCCTGAGGACATCATCCCGGGCTCAGTCCCGCGCTTTCCTGTGCAGCTCCTCTCCGCGCTCCTTCTTTTCATCCTCGCGGCTGTCCTCTACCTGGTCTCCCGCACCAGGCATAAGGCAATCGTTCCCTGGCTCTATGTCTCCCTCTACTGCATCGGGCGCTTCTTCGTGGAGTTTCTCCGCGGAGACAGCATCCGTGGGATCTACTGGGGGCTCTCGCTCTCGCAGTGGATAAGCCTCGCCATCGGGCTTGGATGCGCAGTGTTCCTCATCTGGAGACATTTGCTCCCCGGAAGTCAGGCGCAGGGAGAGAGCCGGGCATGAGATTTCCTCTGCCGGCAGCTTACATTCCTTTCTTCCTCTGAAGCGCCCGCCATCCCATCAGGCGCCGCGTATCGCCTGAGTCCCGCCCCTTTTACCTGAAGTAGTCGCTGTCGTCCCTGTACCCGGAGCCGCTTCCTGACAGCGAAAATGACATGGCCCGGTAATACGCCTTCGTGAACCCTCGCAGGCTGTAGCTTGTATACATGGGCTCGCTTCCTGGCACCTCCAGCTTGATCCTGAGCGTGTTCCCGCCCTGCGACTCATCGATGAAGCGCTGGTTGAGGCTTCCCAGCAGGTTCAGGTAGCCCACGGTATTGTCGTCCTGAAAGTAGCAGCCTGGGAGAAATTTGGGGTTCAGGTCAATCCTTAGCTCACAGGGGAGCCTTACCGGATTTGGTGATATTACATTGCCTATTTGGCTGCCCTGTTTCGGAATGACAATCATAATCAGGTATCTGGTGTTGTTCTCCAGAAAGTCCATAATGAGGTTTGTTCCGTCACTGCCCTTTGTGCCGATTCTCGGCATGTCGGTATTGTCCGAGCGGAAAATGGCCGAGAACCAGTCTCCAGAAGTCTGATAATCCCTGAGCTGCCCCTGGTCTGCCGCAGCGTCAAAGGAAAGCAGCGCCGCGCCGAGGACGAGCGCGCTGAGAGCCTTTGGTTTCATCCTGAACCTCCTCTCACATGTTCTGATCCCATCCGGCACATCCCGGGGAAGAGCCGGGAAGGCTGCCAGCGGCTCCTTCAGGCATCACCGGATTCAGGGCGGAGGCGGAGAAAGGGCTGGCGCGGGAGAAGGAACCTTATGGCATTGTACTTCATCAAGGACAGATTTTTTTACGGCAATGCCGCATTCTGCCTCCTTCATGCATTCTGCATGCTGCGAAGGAGGGTGCTGCTGCCTGCTGCAGGCGCCGGGTAGGCATAGAGAGGGCGCCTCTCCGTGGCATGGTGAAAAGCGGCCTCCTTTCACAGAACTGATGCGCCATGTCTGATAAAATATCATAAGTGGTGTGTCATTGAGGCTTCGCGCCTCTGTGGCGCCCCGGGAACCGCGCGGGGAATCCCTGCCGGATCCGCCGGCCCCGTGCCGGCACCAGGCCTCAGGGGAGGTAAGAGACATGAACAGCATATCGAAGAAGGCAGTGAAGGGCATCCTCGCGGCAGCGGCCCTCTCCATCCTCGGCTCGTCAGGCGCAGCGGCGGCAAAGACAGCGGCTTCAAGATCAGCAGGGCAGACGGGATTAAAATCTTGAAGCGCAAAGCCGCTCCCAATGTCCTCCGGATGAACCGCGACGGCAGCGGGACGCTCCTTGCCGAGCACTACTCGCATATGAGCCACTCCTCCCACAGCTCCCATTACTCGCACTCCAGCCACTACTCGAGCTGGTAATCCGCCCTCCCGGGCGCGCCTGAGTCTCTCACGCGCCGGGGACTTTATGCGGGCTCCCGTCCTCCGCGCGCTTTTGGAGGGCCCGTCCCGGGCGTGGCTCCCTTCTTTTCAGGAAGAGGTGCCTCCCCGTGCGCGGATCCCGCCCTTCCGGGGCCCTCGCCAGCGCGTGAGCAGTGGCTTTTCCATCCTGTTTCCGGAGCAGAAATCCTATGGAACTCACTTTTGATCGTGGCATCTACAGCGACGCGGTCCTCTCGACTGCCGCCTACTGGCTCTCCGGCGAGTACGCCGTTGAGCGAACCCTTGAGGGCAGCACGGAAGTCTGGAAAATTACCCGCGCTGACGCTGCGCCTTTTGATGAGGCTGAGCTCAGAGCCCGTCTTCTCCGGGAGCTCAATGACCAGAAGCTCCGGGAGATCATAAAGTCTGAGACGAAGGACATCCGGACCATACTCTACGCCAAGGCCTTCGCCGACTGCGATGATCTCACTGAGGAAGATCTTTCCTCATGAGACAGAACTACTTCC
>ONIT01000048.1 GCA_900317945.1 uncultured Pseudomonadota bacterium | reverse complement strand
GATAACATTGATAATGAAATTACGGACTTGAAATAAGTCCAGTTTCAAACAAACAAAGTCATAGACGCCTTAATTTACAGAAAAAATTTCGGTCCCTCAGGTTCTGATGATCGGGGTTTGGGAGTATCCGGATGTCTTTTGCAGGTGATAAGAGATGGTCTCATTGGCACCGTTTCCTGTCTTGTAGTAGACTCCGCAGCCCTTGCTGACATCACTCGTTCTTGCATTGTCATAGATGTCGAGTTTCCTTGCTTCTGCGGGAGCGCTCTTCGGGATGAACATTATTCCGCCGTCTGCGGTTGAGTGGAGTATCCAGTCGGACTTGTTGCTGGCATCGTCTTTTGTCATGGAGGGGATCTCGTCCCATTTCGCGCCCAGATCAACTGCTCCGGCTATCGAGAGCTTCATGCAGTCACCATCGCCGCCATCCAGCCTGCGGCCATTTTTGCACTGATTGTTGGTATCGGATATAGGGTAGCCGTCTTCAGTAACCAGAACCCATCCTCTGGGGCGCCCTTTTGAATCACCAGAAGAGTAGTAGGATTTTTGGCCAACGCACTCATCACCGGCGCAAATGTGATAGTCATCTGCCGAACCGTTCAGGTTCAGCCTGCTCTTCGCGTAGATTTGCATGGCGGCAGTGCGCACTGCGCCCGACAGGCTTTTCACGACCGAGGCGTTGGCGTCTGAGGTGAGGTTCATGAACTTCGGGGCCGCGGTTACGGCAAGGATGCCGAGGATGACGATGACCACAATGAGCTCTATAAGGGTAAAGCCCTGCTGTCTGTTCATCTGCTTCATGTATGGCTCCTTGCGCATTGATGGCTGGTGCTGGTGAGATTCTGTACCTGTGCTGGTAATTATAGCGCAGGGAGATGATCTGACGGAAAGTTGGGGACAGACCATCTCCCGGGTATCGTCAGATCTTTTCGACAACCTCCTTATCAGCGGGCAGCCAGTCAACAGAGAGGATATTGTCCTTGTCGAGCCAGACAGCGTTTTCCGCCTCAAGAAGAGAGAGATGCCCCGAGAGAACATGACAGAAATAGCAGTGCATCGTCAGATGGAAATGCTCATAGTCTGTCTCGACAGCGATGATTGAACTATCAAAAAATTATTTGAGGTGGTATGCTGCGCAGCAGATGAAGCTTACAGAGTGATTGAGATAACAGAGCGGAAAAATAATGACCTTTTAACGCATATTTCCTGTTTTTCGTTCCAGAAAAGGGGGATATACTTTATGAGAATATGAGGTAATGGAAAATGATATTTGAGCTCGGAGAATTATTCTGCGGCCCAGGAGGGCTTGCAAAAGGTGCAATCAGTGCAGATATAGGAAGACCTGGCTGGGGAATAAGGCATAAATGGGCAAATGATTTCGATGCCAATACGTGCGAGACATATAGGAAAAATATCTGCCCGGACGATGAGGAATCAGTTATCTGCAAGGATGTTCACAAGCTGGATATAGACGGGCTCAGACCCATCGATGCACTTGCTTTCGGTGCTCCGTGCAATGATTTTTCTCTAGTCGGCAAGCAGAAGGGGTTTGATGGCCAATACGGCCCTCTGTACTCTTATGGCGTAAAGGTACTGAACAAATATCAGCCTTTCTGGTTTCTGTTTGAGAATGTAAGCGGGATCAAAAGCGCCAATGACGGAAAAGCATTCGAAAAAATACAGAGCGATATGAGAGCCGCAGGAGACTACGGTTATGACCTTTTCCCGAACTTGTATTATTTTGAGCAATACGGCATTCCGCAGGCTCGTCATAGAATGATTATTGTCGGCATTCGTAAGGATCAGCATCTTGAGTTCAAAATCCCAAGTTATGAAAATTACAAAATGAAAACTTGCTGCGAGGCAATAGAGGTTCCGCCGATAGCCCACAATGCTCCGAATAACGAACTGCCGAAGCAGTCAAAAACGGTTGTTGAGCGTCTGAAACATATCAACCCTGGGGAAAATGCGTGGACAGCTGAGATTCCCCCTGAACTCCAGCTTCATGTCGCCAGAACCAGGCTCAGCCAGATTTACAAGAGACTTGACCCGACCAAGCCAGCTTATACAGTTACTGGCTCAGGCGGCGGCGGTACTCACGTTTATCACTGGAGCGAACCGAGAGCTCTGACCAACAGGGAAAGGGCACGGCTTCAGACCTTCAAGGACGACTATGTCTTTTACGGAAGCAAGGAGTCTGTGAGGAGGCAGATAGGAATGGCAGTCCCTGTAGACGGAGCAAGAATTATTTTTGAAGCGATTCTTAAAACATTCGCCGGCATCCCTTATGAACACGTTGAACCGAGATGGGGAGATCAGCTGTCTGCCGATGCTGGCTGATGAGGTAAGGCTATGCCGAAAATGAAAATATCTGAGAATGAGCTTTACCGTATCCATCCGATTTCTATGGATACGGTAATGATTTATCAGAGTCATGAGATCGGCGAACCATTCATCATTCCGCTCAAGGTGCCTTCCGAGGCGGATAAATTTCTGGACGACCACAGGCATTACACTAAATCAAATATAAACGTATGCTATGCGGCTCCTAGAAGTGCCAAAGGCGCCCGCAGCTGGTATGAGACTCAGCTCAATGTAAGCTCTTCCGTAAGGCAGAGAGAAGGATATCCGTGCAAAGGCGTCCCGTTTTACACGGTGACAGACGACGGCATCGGGTTTATGGCGCATACGACCAGTGCAAATAATAAACAGTTCGCGGCAGTCGGTGATGAGCTGATCCTCGGCAGATGGATCAAAGGCCGGCTTGCTTCTGAAGGACTGGTAAGGCCGGTTGAGAATATCGCTGATGATACTGGCAGGGAAGGGATGATTACCAGGGAAATTCTGGACAGCTATGGCTGCAACGCAATTGCCATGCAGAAAACTGATCTAAGAATCCCTGATCCCATAACTCCTCAGAATATGTATGAGGTATGGACACTTAAGCTGATTAAGTCTGACGGTGTTGATGATGGATAATCATACAGAAGAGCAGCGTCATAACAATATGTCGAGGATAAGATCTTCCAGCGGACCTGAGCAGCTTGTCCGCAGGTATCTGTTCTCGCTGGGTATGAGATTCAGAAAAAATGATCCCCGCTATGCTGGGAAGCCTGATATTGTTCTTCCGAAATATAGAACAGTAATCTTTGTCAACGGATGTTTCTGGCATCAGCATAAAGGATGCAGAAAGGCCGCGGTGCCGAAATCAAATACAGAATACTGGATCCCAAAGCTGAAGAGAAATGTGCAGAGGGATGAACGAAATATAAAGATTCTCACAGAAGAAGGGTGGCATGTAATTGTAATATGGGAATGCATGCTTGCGAAAGATAAGATTGATGAAACCCTCAGCAGGCTGAAAGAGGATATTCTTAAGGAAGCTGGGTAATACTGTCGAGGCTTACGGCATGAATATAATTGATCTTCCCCCTATAGCGCCGACGCTTATAGAATCAACCAGGGCAATCGGGTATTCCCTGGAAGCTGCTATTGCGGATATCATTGATAACAGCATTGCCGCCCAGGCAAAGAAAATAAATATTTCATTTTTTCCGCTTGACGGCGCGTACATATCCATTTTGGATGACGGCACCGGGATGGATGCAGATGAGCTGACATCTGCCATGCAGTACGGCAGCCAGAACCCTCTCATTGAAAGAAAATCTGATGATTTGGGCAGATTCGGCCTTGGCCTGAAAACAGCATCGCTGTCCCAGTGCAGGATGCTCACAGTTGCTAGCAGGAAAAACGGCCGCACCGAAGTAAGAAGATGGGACATCGATTTTGTCAAAAGCACCGGCCAGTGGTCTCTTCTATCCCTTGATGCAGGCAGTGATCTTAACGCGATTCCCAATATACATGCTCTTGATGAAATGGAATCAGGAACACTGGTGGTATGGCAGAAGCTGGATAGAATGAGCGCTGGGGCAGTTGACTTCGCCAAATCAATGGGAAAACAGATTGATGCCGTCAGGGATCACCTGTCCCTTGTATATCACCGGTATCTTTCCGGCGAACCGGGATTGAACAGAATAAGCATTGATATAAACGGTCTCCCTGTCGAACCTGCGGATCCTTTTCTTATCAGAAAAAGCGATCAGACCATGCAGGAGGAGAAGTATGCTATCCGCGGCTCCATTATTAAGGTGCAGCCTTTTATCCTTCCTCATCTGTCAAAAATGACTGCGGCCGAGAAAAAGGCCGCAGGCGGAGAGGAAGGCCTAAGGAAGCTTCAGGGATTTTATGTCTACAGGAACAAGCGTCTCCTGGTATGGGGCACCTGGTTCCGCATGATGCGGAAAGGCGAGCTGTCAAAACTTGCAAGGATACGCGTTGATATCCCGAATACTCTCGATGAACTGTGGACCCTGGATATAAAGAAGTCCTCTGCAATCCCGCCCGAGGAAGTAAGGAACAATCTTATTCACGTAATTGAGAAAATCGGTGAGAAAAGCAAAGTAAGATTTACAAAGAGAGGAAAAGTTGAAACTGATGATTCCAGAGTGCATCTCTGGAACAGAATGAGGGCGCGGGACGGTGGATTTTATTACGAGATTAATAAAACCCACCCGATGGTTGAAATTTTAAGCAAGGAACTGGGGGCTCATAAAAATATCCTCATGTCGTTGCTTTCCCAGATTGAGAAGAATCTTCCGCTGAATCAGATGTATGTTGATCTGACAAATGACGAGCGGCTGGAAAACGATAAGGCACAGGATAAGGATGAACTCGAACAGGCATTGAGAAATATGCTTTCTGACAGCCTTTCTCCGGAGGAAAAGATTGCATTTCTGGAAAGGATGTCATCGATTCCGCCGTATTCGAATAATGAGACTCTGATTGAAAAACTGAAGATGGAGGTGGAAGCTGATGCCTAACCCTAATGAAAACAGCCTGGAAGGCATGATTTCCTCGTTGATCAACTCGACATTCGTCAGCGTGTACCCTTCAGAGCAGGAATTCAATGAAACTGCCGAAAAAGTGCGGAATGCTACCTCTTCATTCCTCCCTGTGTCAGATAAAGAATTTGAAGATATTAAAAACCGCCTGAGAGAAACTGTCGTAGTCCAAATGGACACAGGAGTCTGCCTGCCTGATCCGAACAGCAGACACCAGTCTTGGCTGCCGGCCAAGAGAGCAGAAATCGATTTCTACTTTTGGAACAGATATAAGAAATATCTGGATGAGGTTAAGCACTGGAATCCCCGAGTTATATCAAAATTAGGGCAGATATCGGATGATATTCTGGACCAGTGCGGAGATCCGTCAGGGGATGATTTCCATATCCGCGGGCTTGTTCTTGGCGATGTTCAGTCCGGGAAAACGACAGATTACACGGCTCTTGCCAATAAAGCTGCAGATGTCGGATATGACCTTGTGATAATTCTGTCCGGCATTCCCGAACTGCTGAGGCAGCAGACGCAGAAAAGGCTGGACATGGAATTCTGCGGCAGGCAGAGCAATTTGTATCTGGATCCGAAATCAACGATCAAGTACTGTCCTGTCGGCGTAGGGAAGTACGGCCATGACATGACTAAGACCATAGCTTGCTTTACATCGGAGTCCAACGATTTCAATGCCAGAGTTCTTCAGAGCAACGGGCTTGCCCTTGACACTGTAAAAGGCACGATTCTTCTGGTCGTAAAGAAGAACCGTACAATCCTGAATAACCTCTTTGCCTGGTTCAAGCACAACAATCCTCTGAATAAAGAGGGCAAAATTGCAAAGAGCCTTTTTCTTATTGATGACGAGGCTGACAACGCATCGATCAATACAAAGGATCCGGAGTCTGACCCGACGGCAATCAACAATGCCATCCGCATCCTGCTTTCTATTTTCTCCAAAACAACGTATTTGGCAGTCACGGCAACCCCTTTTGCTAATATTTTCATCAATCCTGTCGAAGCGAACGATCTGATAATCAGAAACAGGAACGGAAAGGTTGAGGAGACCATTTCCAATGTTCCGGATCTTTTCCCTGCTGATTTCATCTATGCCCTGGATGCTCCTACCAATTACATCGGTGCCCAGCGCATTTTCTCAGAGGGCGGCGACAGACAGTCGATGGTTGTTGAAATTGACACGGACGAGCTTACTGCATGCTTCCCGGAAAGGCATAAGAAGGACTTGAAAGTTGAAAAGCTGCCGGAAGATATGTACGAATCTGTCAATTATTTTCTTCTGGCCAACGCTATAAGAGATTTAAGGGGCGACATCACTGAACACAGGTCTATGATGATCCATGTCAGCCGGTTCATAAATGTGCAGAACCAGATTCAGGTGATCCTAAACGAGTGGCTTGACGGCGTGAAATCTGACTTGAGGAACTACGCGTCGCTTCCGGCAGATCAGGCCGAGAAGATTCCATCCATAAATGCCCTGCACAAAGTATGGGATAAGTTCGGACTTGCCGAGATTTCAAAAGCCGAGTGGGAGACAGTCCTGTCAAAGTATCTTTTCAAGGCCGCGGCCCCGGTGGATGTAAGAGCCGTAAACGGGCAGACCGGCTCGTCATCCCTTGATTATGACAATCATAAGGAAGACGGGCTCAGGGTAATAGCGATAGGAGGGAACACGCTTTCAAGAGGCCTTACCCTTGAGGGGCTGATGACATCATATTTCTACCGCAATACGAATATGTATGACACGCTGATGCAGATGGGGCGGTGGTTCGGCTATCGTCCGAACTATGACGATCTGGCCAAAATCTGGCTATCGGCGGATGCAATTGACTGGTATGCCCAGATTTTTGCTGCTACTCAGGATCTTAAGACCCAGATTTATAAAATGAAGGAAGCGAAATTAAGCCCGAGGGATTTCGGACTTAAAGTTAAGCAGGATCCGGGATCGCTTATTGTTACAGCAAAAAACAAAATGCGCTCGGCAAAGCCTATTAAGTGTCCTATTTCAGTTTCCGGTCACCTGCTGGAAACACCTAGACTGGTCGCTTCTTCGAGCATAATTCAGCAGAATGAAGATCTTGTTGAACGGTTCATTGACAGGTTAAGTACAGAAGGCACCCGCGTGCCGGAGACTGATCCGATAGCTCACGGAAATTATTTTTGGAAGGGGGTTCCAGGCGATTCTGTTTCCGAACTTCTCAGCGGTTTTACCACCCACCCGTGGCACATGAGCTATAACGGCACAGCACTCGCGGAGTATGTCAAGAATCACTCATGGAACGGCGGGTGGGATGTTGTCCTGCTTAAAACAGGCAAAGGGAAAGCGTTTGACAGAACTATAAGATGCGGCAGCGAGCAGCTTGATATCCCGCATACTGAATCAAGAAAGATAAGAATAACCAGCAATATGCTCAGCGTCAGTGAAAACAAACTCAAAGTCGGCGCGGGCGGATGCGCAAAGATTGGTCTGACGCAGAATCAGATAAGTGAGGCAGAGGATGAATTCAGAAGGACTTATACAGGCAAGTCCAGAAGGCCTAATTTTTCAGACAGCGCCTACCTTATAAAGGGACGGCAGCCGATACTGATGATACATATCATCGATGCGGTTTACACCAACGGCAAAGCGCTGCAGTACCCGGAGTTTTTATTTGCCCTCGGGGTAGGATTCCCGTCGGATGACAGAGCGGATGAGACTGCAATTTACCAGGTAAATCTTGTCGAACTTGCCAATTGGATGGATCCTGACGCCGAAACAGATGAGTGACATGCAATGGATAGTACAGAGAAGAAGCTGAGGCGGCTGTGGGACAGCATAAATTCCTGTCAGACAGGATCTCTTCGGCTGGGCATTCATCATACTCTGGAGTGGCATGTTGCTTATGTAGCGCCGGCCAGCAAGGCTCTTGTAATACTCTCACATTGTCCGGCTGATGATCTTGGCTCATCGAAAAGCATCACTACAGCATGCAACAGGAGATCTGACGGAACATATTACATTTCCTTCCAACTGACAGAAAAGCGGCAGGAAGATGTTTTCATCAGCATGTGCAGCAACCTGATTGATTATTCCGCGGATGCTTTAACTGAAAAAGAAGCCATAAAGCGGGTTGAATTCAGGTATCGGGAATGGCGCAGGCTGATGGAATACAAGAACCCAGCCGTACTGTCTGATGAGAAAAGAAGGGGACTCATCGGAGAGCTTCTGTATCTGAAACAGGTGATATGCCAAGGCAAGCCAGTCTACGAAGCTCTTGCAGGATGGGTAGGGCCGGACGGTGCGGATCAGGATTTTGTGTATGACGGACGATGGGCCGAAATCAAAACCTCGGAGCTTTCATCCGACAGGATAGATATCCATTCAATAGAACAGCTTGGCGATGCCGGGGAGCATGGGGATCTTGTTATCTACAGGGTGGATCCATGCGCTCCTGAGACTGACGGTGCCTTTACGCTCAGGAAACTGGTAGGTTCTGTTCTGGCTGAATGCGGCGGCGATATCCGATGTGTTGAACTGCTTATCGGAAAGCTGAACGCAGTCGGCTACGTGGATATGGAACTCTACGACAAGTATCCGTACAAATACTTCAGGAATGATGTTTATGACGTGAATGATACGTTCCCAAAAATCGTGCGAACTGATCTGAGACCTGAAATAACAACATGCCAATATTCGCTCAGCATAGCGAGCATTGACGGCTGGAAGAGGGGATGACTGCTATGGATGCTCAGGAATTCATTGAAGATTTTTTGGACGGCGTCAAGGCTTCTGCAGAGACTACCGGAGAAGGAGCCTGTGCCTGCTTTGTTCAGAATGTTGCATCATACCTTGTTGATTATGGAATGCTTCCGGATGTCACACCATGCTATTTTCCCGGTGAGTATAAGAGGAAAAAATTCAGAATAGACGGGTATACGTTCGATGATGTTGATCAGACAATGAATCTGATCGTAGCTGATTATGACGGTATTGAGCGCGAGCGTACTTTAACACTGACTGATGCCAAACTGGCAGTTTCAAGGGCCCTGGTTTGCGTTGATGCTGCATTGAATTCAAATCTCTCCGAAGATGTTGATATCAGCAGCGATGCATCAGATCTCATTGACATCCTACGTTCGAATAAAAACGCTATCAGCAGGTACAGGGTATTTCTTCTTACTGATGCCAGAATGAGCGATCGCATCAAATCCCTTGATGAATTTTCGTTCGAAAATGTTCCGGTAGAAGCACAGATTTGGGATCTTAACAGGCTGTTTGAAGTATGTTCATCGCCTGAAACAGAGAACATAGAAATTCATTTTAAAGATTACGCCGAACATGGAATACCATGCATTGTGGCAAATGTCGGAGACAGCCAGAAGTACCGGAGCTATCTGGGGGTTATACCTGGAGGGCTTCTTGCGGATATTTATGACAAGTACGGTGCAAGACTGCTCGAAGGCAATGTGAGATCGTTCCTTTCAACAAAAGTAGCAGTCAATAAAAAAATCAGGGAGACAATTATCAATTCACCCCAGATGTTTTTTGCATTCAATAACGGCATTTCAGTGACTGCCGATGAAGTCCTTTTGGAGACATTTAACGGAACAAAATACATTGTCGGAGCAAAGGATTTTCAGATTATCAACGGCGGTCAGACTACTGCATCGCTGTATAACGCAAGGAAAAACAATCATGCTGATTTAAGTGCTGTTTACGTTCAGATGAAGCTGACGGAAATAGACAATAATCATGTGACAAAAGACGAGGCCGATGATCTTGTACGCATGATTTCCAGATCATCAAACAGCCAGAATAAGGTCAGCGATGCGGATTTCTTTGCCTCACATCCGTTCCACAGGCAGATTGAGCAGATTTCAAAATCCAGGGATGCACTGGCACCGGCCGTTCATGGAGCGCAGTATCAGACTCGCTGGTTCTATGAGAGGACAAGGGGGCAGTATATTCAGGAACAGCTGAGGCTAACTCCGTCAAAGAGGAAAGAATTTCTCCTCAAAAATCCAAAGAAGCAACTTATCAAGAAAATCGATCTAGCCAAAGTGAATAACACATGGCTTGGTCATCCGGATGAAGTCAGCAAAGGCTCTCAGACGAATTTTATGCTGTTTGCAAAATATATTGAAAAGCAGTGGGAAACTAACGGTGACCAGTTCAATGAACTGTACTATAAGTCAACAGCTGCGCTCATGATTATGTTTGATTATCTGAAATCATATATTCCGAAAGATCGCGGCTACCGGGCAAATGTCATTACGTATTCAGTTGCTCTTCTTCATAGATTGATTATGAAGCAGTTTCCCGGACAGGATTTGAATTTTATGATGATATGGGATAAGCAGGAGCTTCCGGATCCGGTCAGGAAAGCTCTTGCAATCATTTCTGAAGAAGTCTTCAATAAAATCACGGCTTCAGATCGTCCTGTAGATAATGTTACGCAGTGGTGCAAAAGAAAAGACTGCTGGGATACAGTGCAGACCTTGCGGATCAATCTCCCGGAAGAATTGAAAGACTGCCTTATCAGCAATGAGGACAGCAGACATGAGGGAAGGGCGGCAGCAAGAGATCAGAAAATGACCAATGGCCTAAATGCGCAGGCCGAGGTGGTAAAACTTCCTGCAGAGCACTGGAAAAGGCTTTCAGAGTTTGCCATGGAGCATAACTTGGTTACATCAGCAGATGCGGCGGCACTGAAAACTGCGTGCCAGCTGCCATTTAAAATCCCTAATTCAGTTCAGGCGAGAAGGCTCTTGGAACTGGAAAGCAAAGCAAGAGAAGAGGGGTTCCGGTCTTAAGATTTCTTTCTGAAACTGCTATGAGTATCTGCAAATATCTGCTTATCCCTGAAATACCACATCATTGTGATATTCCAAAAATTCTTTAGTAGGCGCAGACCTGGACGGCGGGATGATCGTCCTATTCTCGTAGCTCATGAACCATTCCCTGGTCTTATCATCCATCTCTGCATCTTTGATATGCCGTGAAATTACAATGCGATAATTTCTGTCAACGGTGATCAGCCCGCGTTCAAATGCTTTCCCGTGGAGGCAATTAAGGCAGAGTCCGTTTTCAGGGTTAAGCCGTTCTTTCTTTGCATCACAGTCTGCCCATGGCTTGATATGGCTGGCCATAAGCAGTTTTGGCTCTGAAAGTCCGGTAACGCAGCAGCTTGAATCATAAACCGTGAGTACAGCTGAACGGAAGAAATCCTGTTCGATCCTCTCTTTGATTATGGACTCCCTGGGCTCTCCTTCTGGGATATTATCAATATCGATACGATTCTCTTTTCTAAGCAGTTCTTCAATAGGGCAGTTTGCCAGTTCTGAACGCAGCTGTTTTTCTTCAAGTGCAAGTGACTCCCAGTCTGCAGAATATTCTTTGAATACAGAACGATCGAGCTGGCTGCAGTTCTTCAATCCTGCTCTGCCGCTTTTCTGTAATGTCGGATCGCATGATGCAAGATTGCACATTTTCATTGCTACCGAACCAGGAGTCCTCCCCATCAGATCTGCCAGTTTGATAATGTCAGGGTTGGTGCTTGAAATCCTGCCGAACGGAGTTCGGCGGTAAAGAGCCAATGCCAGGACTGTTTCTTCATGCGTCCATTTTTGGTTAGCAGGCATAAAGCACCTCTCGTATCAGCACATGTATACGTCCAGAATAAGAGGATCTTCTCTGCTGAAACGATCTGCTGATCACAATTCTGTAATGTACCTGCCTGACTGCCGTAGCAGAACAGTTCAAGATGGCTTCATTGTTAAGTCATACATTATCAGAGCATGAAACCATAAGATAGTTTCGGTACGTCCTGAAGGAATTTGAACCCTTAAAATACTTCCCCATCGCTGGCAATTTTTCTTCCCTGCCCCTTTTTGGTGATATTCCGTCCATCCCTAAATCTACCTTTACCCTACTGGGCTGATCCAGCACGGCAAATTCGTGGTCTTGCATTATGCAAGCCTTAACATTGCGCCGGCCCGATGTCTGACTGCTCAATATGTAATCAGCGCCGCGCTCTGCGTTTTGCGGTATGATAGGGAAAAGCGTTTCCCTATGGCATGAATGCTGTTATATAATGTCATGAGAAAACAGCTGCAGCCGTTTTGTCTCAGCGAGGGAGTTTTTGCAGGAAGGGCTTTCCGCACTCTCCTGAGAGCATGCACCGGCCTGACAGCCTCGGATAATCCGGCCCATGCTGAGCGGCTGCTCTCTGGGAGGCCGGGATGGGATACGGTCTGGGCCGGCATCCTGGGATGCAGAGGTCTGGTTTCCGGAAGGAGGATGATATGAGAAACACCAACAGGCTGCGAAAGCCTAACCTCCTTGTGCTCATCGGCTGCCTGTTCCTCTCATTCATCGCCATGCTGATTGTCGGGCACAATGTCCGCCAGAACTATGAGGCACGCGCGGCCCTTGAGGGCGAGACCAAGCTCTTCCAGATCAGCCATTCCATCATCCTCTACCAGCATCTCACCGAAAGCATGGCGACAGTCGCGCAGTACGGCTGGGGCGCCAAGGAGCTCAAGAAGTTTGTCAGCGACTCGATGAGGGACAACCACGGCATCAAGGTGATGATCGCGGCGCCGAACGGGATAGCCGAGTACCGCTTCCCCGAGGAGGCGAAGGAGTTCAGCTATATAGACTTCATGAGCGCCCCGGCGACAGGCTACAAGGCAGGGCTCGCTAGGACCACAGGGAACGTCCAGGTGGCCGGCCCGTTTTACCTGAGTGAGAGCGTCAGGGCGATGGCGGTCCTCAACCCGGTGTACGAGGGCGAGGGCAAGTTCCACCGGTTCTGGGGCTTCACCGTCTCGCTCGTCGACCTCAACGAGATGCTGGGCGACGCCAACTTCACCTCGATTACCCGCTTCGGCTACCGCTACTCCCTCTACATTGACGACCGTGACAGCATCAAGGTCCTGGGCGGAGAGGATCCTTCCGCGATATCAGCCAGGACATCAGTCACATCCGACATGAATATCGGCGGGACTATATGGCACCTCAAGGTGTCCTACCCGGTCATGGTGCAGGATCAGATTGCTGGTCTCTGCCTTCTCCTTCTCCTCATCGCGGGAAGCGTTCTCATCTCCATGCTCACGGAGGCCACGAGGCTCCTCGAGCGCTCGAACTACACCGATCCCCTTACCGGCATCCTCAACCGCCGCGGCTTCGACAGCGTCCTCGAGCGCTTCACGCATGACAGGAAGCTCAAAAGCGCCTACGTCGTCGCAATAGACCTCAACAACTTCAAGTCCTTCAATGACCGCTACGGGCACACAGTCGGCGACTCGCTCCTCAGGTCGTTTGCGAAGGAGCTCGAGGCGCTTGCCGGAAAGTGCGGCATCATCTCGCGGAACGGCGGCGACGAGTTCCAGATCTTCATCAGGAACCCGGATGACGGCTGGCAGGGGAGGCTTGAGGATTTCCTGGGGAAGGAGCACTTCTTCAGCCATGACGGCATCAGGTACGAGTTCAACGTCTCGGGAGGCGCCGCGCTCTATCCTTCCATGGGCACCGACTTCACGGACCTCTACCGGAAGGCCGACGCCGCGCTCTACCACACCAAGGTCAAGCACAACAAGCAGCGCCTGACGCTCTTCGAGGAGGAGATGCTCTACGAGTCGCGCGAGCAGATGGGCTTCAACTTCTCGGATCTCGCGGGCGGCGCGCCTGCGGCGGTCCTCATCTACCGCAATGACGACGAGCGCAAGGTCATGTACGCGAACCATGAGTGCCTCTCTCTCTTCGGCTGCGCGGACATGAAGGAGTTCCTGGATCTCTCCGGCGGCTCAATCCGCAACCTGGTGCACAGCAGGGACGCCGGCTGGTCAGAGCTCGCGATGTCGAGGCAGCAGGCCGGGGCGGCGAGTGGGCAGCTGGGCTACATCATCTGCCGCGCCATGGCCAACAACGGCATTGAGAAGACCCTCATCATCCTCTCAAGGAAGATGGAGCATGAGTACTTCGGTGAGATTTTCTATGCGCTTCTCTGGGACAGGGAGGATCTCCATAAGCTGGAGAAGAACAGGAGTGTCCCGGTTCCCGAGGAAATCCAGTCAGTAAGGGACAGAAAGGCGGCAGAGGGCCAGCCGGCCTGAGGGGCGTGCGGGTCATCGGCCCATAATGAAAAACCCGGCCGGAGCCGGGTTCTGCAAAAGCCTTTCCGATATCAGATGACTCTCTGCGGGAGCCAGGAGACATTCGGATCCGAGAAGTCCTCAGCCTCGGCATACTTCAGGATCTGCTGAAGGTCCAGCTTCTTCCCGTCATAGACTGCGGTAATCGAGAGATCTCCCCTCTTCAGCATGGTGTCAGCGCCGAACGGAGTATAGCGCGTCGCGCCGATGCTCACGAAGAGCCTCCCGGGCTTTCCGGCCTCAAGCAGCATAGAGTGGATGTCCTCAGCGGGCCCCTCGTCCTTCTGTCCGTTGAGCCGGTCGATGAGCCAGGCGTCAAGCTTCTCATGGAAGTAGGAGTAGTCGCTGAGCGCCGCGTCAACTCCGTACTGAGTTACGGCGCCGTCGCGCTTCAGGAGGCAGGTGATTCTGAAGCGGTCAATGGAGGAGCCGGCGCTGAAGCCGTCATCCATCGTGAAAAGCCTTGCTGCAAGGCCCTTGCTTGAATCTCCCCAGTTCTTCTTGACGCTGATCTTCATGTCGCCCTTCTTCCTTATCGAGCAGTCGTTCGAGGCGCCGAAGCGGAGGGCCTTAAGGGCGGAGACCTGATCGCCGGCCCAGGCGACATCGTAGATGATGCCGACCTCGGGCTCGGTCTGCAGGCGGCACTCCTCCCTGGGGTACCTGATGGTGTCAGGCGAGACGCAGAAGGTGCCGAGGAAGGTGCTGTTCCCCGGAATGTAGAACGGGAATATCGCCTTCGGGGCAGTGCTCTCCGCGGTCTTCACGCCGCGGAAGTTCTCCGCCTCGCCGGCCTGCTCCAGATGTCCCGCGAAGTTGCCGGCAACGCCTATGCCGGGCACATTTCTCAGATCCTCGCTCATACTCCTGCGTCCTCCTTAAGCTCCTCGGCGCGGTCAGTGCTCTCCCAGGGGAACTCGCTCCTTCCGAAGTGGCCGTAGGCTGCGGTCTGCTTGTATATGGGCCTCAGGAGGTCGAGCATCTCGATGATGCCGTAGGGCCTCAGGTCAAAGTGGCGCCTGATCATCTCCGAAAGCTTCTCATCGCTTACCTTTCCGGTGCCGAAGGTGTCGACCGAGATGGAGGTGGGCTCCGCAACGCCTATCGCGTAGGACACCTGGATCTCGCAGCGCCTTGCAAGCCCCGCGGCGACGATGTTCTTGGCCACATACCTTGCGGCATAGGCGCCGGAGCGGTCAACCTTGGAAGGGTCCTTTCCGGAGAAGCAGCCGCCGCCGTGGCGCGCGTAGCCGCCGTAGGTGTCGACGATGATCTTGCGCCCGGTAAGTCCGGTGTCGCCCATCGGGCCGCCGATTACAAAGCGCCCCGTGGGGTTGATGAAGTACTTGGTCTTCGCCGAGAGCCACTTCGCGGGCAGGACCGGCTTGATGATCTCCTCGCGGACGGCCTCAATAAGATCAGACTGCTTCACCTCGGGCGCGTGCTGGGTCGAGAGGACCACGGTGTCGATGCCCTCGATGGAGCCGTCATCGCCGTAGACGAAGGTGAGCTGGCTCTTCGCGTCCGGCCTCAGCCAGGGAAGGCGGTTGTTCTTCCGGAGCTCTGCCTGGCGCCTCATGAGGAGGTGCGCGTAGGTGATGGGAGCCGGCATCAGCACGTCGGTCTCATCGCAGGCGAAGCCGAACATCAGGCCCTGATCTCCTGCTCCCTGCTCCTTCGGATCGCCGCGGTCAACGCCCTGGTTGATGTCGGGCGACTGCTTGCCGATGGCCGAGAGGACCGCGCAGGAGCCTGCGTCAAAGCCCATGTCGGAGCGGATATAGCCGATGTCCCTGACGGTGCGCCTTACGAGCTGCTCGATGTCAACCCAGGCGCTGGTTGAGATCTCTCCGCCCACAAGGACCATTCCGGTCTTGCAGAAGGTCTCGCAGGCGACACGCGCGTGGGTGTCCTGCTGCAGGATCGCGTCAAGTACTGCATCTGAAATCTGGTCGGCGATTTTGTCGGGGTGTCCCTCGGAAACCGACTCGGAGGTAAAGAGTCTGGACATATTAGGCCTCTCTGAAAAACTTGAAAGTATGATACCGCATCGGGGCATTCCGCGCATATGACGTGGAGCAGGCATTTGCCAGGAGGCTCATCAGAACGCCAGAGGTGCTTGATGCCGGCAGGAAACAGGAGCGGCAGTCACAGGCAAAGGCATGGAGGAGCAGAACTGTCCCGCCTGGCTGTGACTCTGCATGCGGCAGCATCTCGGGGATCCGGAAGGCTGACTGGCATTCACTGCCACCGCAATGGCCGGTGTGAAAACCGTGAGACAGCGCACATGGCTCTTTGCTTACAGTACACCCACTCTCGTATGTTACGGAACAGCAGACTCGTTTTGGCCTGCCGGCTGCAGCAGCCACAAACAGCCTCTTGGCATTTCATTCAGCGAACAGATCATCCAGTCTGATCTGATTATCCACTATGCTGCTGTACATGTTGCTTTTCACGCCGGATAGTGTGATAAAAGTACATCTCAAATCCTTCCGGCACTTTTCGTGCCTTCTGTAGCTTTCCATCCGGGCGCGCACTGTTTCAGCATAGTCTTTGTCAATGACGAATTCATCATTGCAGTATTTCATCTCGCAAAGATTCTGGACATTGTCGCTTCTGTCAATAATGAGATCTATCTGCGCCCCTTTCCAATGGCTGCCGTCAGCATCGGTATACGGTTTCATGCTCCAGGCATAAGCCTGACTCAACATGCCGGATATTCCAAGTTTCTGTTTTATTTGAGCAAGGTGATGCAGGCATACCTGCTCAAAGGCGTACCCTGCCCATGCGTTCTTCTTGCCAGTTTCACTGTTTTTTGTCCAGTAATGCTCATCCTGTCCGGAACTGCTGCTCACGAATCTCAGGTGAAACAGCGCGAACATATCTGTCAGCTGATAGAGCTGGTTCCTGATTTTATTCCTCGGAGCAGTATAGCTTCTTATGAAATCGCACGATTTCAGGTTGTCCAGCACTTTTGAAAGCTCACCGCCGGTCAGTCCTGTTCCTCTGACTATATCCAACCTGGTCAGTCCTGAGAGCGTTTGTGACAGCAGTTCGACAACTTTCCGGTAACTGGAGCTGTCCCTGAACAGGGAGCGGAACAGAAACTCATATTCAGTGCGGAGCGGCGCGCCTTCTGCGAACATGAGATTGTCGACATTTACGGAGAGGGGCAGGTCACTGTCAAGCATGTCCAGGTAGTAAGGTATTCCGCCGAAAATCATATAGGCATCCAGAATCTTCCGGTTTCCGTAATTCATCCCTTTGATTTGGTTGAGATACTCGCCTGTCTCGCGAAGGCTGAACGGTGCCAGGTAGATTGAGCGGCTGATCCTGCCGTACAGCCCTCCCGGGTCGCCAATAAGCCGGTTTACCATCCATGTGGTTGCCGAGCCGCATACATACAGTTTCAGGAGTGTTTTCCCATTGTGCCATCCGTTCCAGAAATCTGACAGCGCCACAAGGAAATTGCTTTTTTGTGTGTCAAGCCATGGCAGTTCATCCAGGAATACAACAACACGTTCCTTGCCGAGGGACAGCAGATAGTCTTTCAGATTGTCAAACGCGTCAAACCAGTTCGCAGGTTCCTGTCCTGTGCTGCCTGTTCTTCTGTCCAAAGCTTTTTGGAACCGTTGTCTCTGAGCTTTTGCCTGAGTTCCGTACAAACCGGAAAAATCATAGTCAAAGCGATCCCCCATAATTTTTTGGACCAGATACGTTTTTCCTACTCTTCTCCGGCCGTAAACAGCCACGAACTCCGATTTGTCTGAAGCATAGTACTTCTCAAGAATGGCAGCTTCCTTCCGTCTTCCTACCAAATCCTGTACAGGCATTGCTTTTGCCTCCATGGCTTTAATGGAATGGTCTTAATAATGAAAAATAATCGGTTAATGTCATATATTATTATTTAGGCTGAATAAATCAATATTATCGCTCCCTAAGTCGATAAAAAAATGAGTTAGGGAGCAATAATCCAAAATTTTTCAATAATTACGGCGGCAGAATCCCTAAGATGTACCTCCGGCATGAAATAAAAAAGGATTTTTGCTCCCTAAGTCGATAAAAAAATGAGTTAGGGAGCAATAATCCAAAATTTTTCAATAATTACGGCGGCAGAATCCATAAGATGTACCTCCGGCAAAACAGAAAACAAAGGATGCAGGGCTTTGCGTTCCTGACTGAAAATGAGATACACTTCACAAAAATCCTTCAGCTCCGGCTCCTCTCCAAAAAAGGCTGAGCCGCTGCGGACAGAGCCTGCCGGATGTGGCATTGAAGGAACAACAGGACCGCATTCATGTTCAGAAGCCTTATTGCACTTGCCCTCGGAACATTCCTCCTCGGCATGGCGGAGTTCTCGATGGAGGGCATTCTTCCCGATGTCTCCCGCGACATGGCCGTCTCGATTCCGATGGCCGGCCACATCATCTCCGTCTACGCTCTCGGCGTCTGCACCGGCGCGGTGTTCCTTATCATTCTTAACAGGGTCAGCCCGAAGAAGCTGATCCTCGCCTTTGTCGGCATGGCGCTCCTCGGATCGCTCCTCTCGGTCTCGGCGCAGAGCTTCAGCTGGCTCCTTGTCTCGAGGTTCATCAGCGGCCTCCCGCACGGGGCCTATTACGGAGTCGGGACGATCATCGCCTCCAGGCTTGCCGACGAGAAGCACAAGACCAGGGCTGTCGCGGTGATGTGCGCCGGAATGACCTTCGCGAACCTCCTCGGCGTCCCGGTCTCGACGCTGCTCTCCGGAACGCTCTCCTGGCGCCTGCCCTTTGTGGTGATCGCGCTCGTGGGCGTCATAGCGCTCATCCTTGACCACCGGTGGATACCGGATCTCGATCCGCTCCCCACGAAGGGCTTCCGCGGGCAGTTCAGCTTCCTCCGGCATCTTGCGCCCTGGCTCATCATCCTCGCGACGATGTTCGGAAACGGCGGCATCCTCGCCTGGTACAGCTATATATCGCCGACTCTTGTGGAGCTCGGCGGAATAGATGCCCTCTGGCTTCCTGAGCTCATGGCGCTCGCGGGCGGCGGCATGGTCGCGGGCAACCTGCTCGCCGGATGGATCTCGGACAAGTTCCTCCCCGGGATGACTGCCGCGGCCCTGCAGCTCATTGCCGCGGCGTGCCTCCTCATGGTCTTCTTCTTCGCGGAGTACGGCTGGCTCAGCATCATCCTCATGGTCATCACCTGCACCTGCCTCTTCGGCATCGGAACCCCGGAGCAGTACCTCATCATCAGGCACTCTCCTGGCGGTGAGATGCTCGGCGGCTGCTGCATACAGATCGCGTTCAATTTCGGGAACGCCATGGGCGCGGTCCTCGGAGGAATTCCGATAAGCGCGGGGCTCGGCTATGAATGGCCGGCCATGGTGGGATTCCCCGCGGTGCTCCTCGGGGCGGCGCTCCTCTTCTGGTTCAGCAGGAGATACGAGAAAGGGCGGCAGCAGAGCTGAGTCCCTGCTCCGCAGGGCATTTCAGTGATATGCGGAATTTGGCAGCAGGCCTCTTTGGCTCAGGAGCGAGTGCCGGCGAGGCTTCATGATGCCTCTCCGCGGCTACAGGGTGTCGAGGCTCTTCTCATCCTTCAGGAAGTCAAAAAGTCCGGCAGTCAGCACTCCGCTGTCCGTGTACGACGTGATGAGGCTGTCCGTGGTGACGATCACTTTTTTGAAGGCATCGCGGATCCTTAGAAGGGGGCTTTCCTCCCTCTGACGCGTCTCACGGTCCGGGAGGCTTAAAACCGGCCTCACATAATACCTTTTCGGGGCACTCTCGCAGATGAAGCAGGTCCCCGCTGGCTCATCCTCATTGCTCCCGGCGCTCTCTCCCTCAGACGGACCCGGCACGCAGGCCCCTATCTCATATCTCCGCGCAAGGCCCCGCACTGCAGCTGACGTGCTCCAGGGCCTGCCTCTCATCAGGCTCCCGGAATCCTCTCACTGTCAGGAGGAGACCGGGGTCTGAGAAGAAATACTTGAAGCGGCTGCCGGCGTACCTCCGGAGGCCGGTGTCATACCCGCCTATCTTCGTGATGATGAACGCATCCTCCAGGGAGTCCGCATACCTTATGACGCTTCTCACGCTGAGCCTTCTTCCCTTTTCCCGGAGGAGATCTCCCGCAAGCGTCTCCGGATCCGTGAACTTCCCTGCGCTCCGGGCAATGACGCTGAGAAGATCCGAAAGCGCGCCGCAGCTCCTGATGCCGTTCCTCCGGGCGATTTCAGGAATGTAGGTTTCCCGGAGAAGGTCCGAAAGAACCTTTTTCCTTGCCTCTTCTCCTGATGCAAGCACGGCCTGCGGCAGGCCGCCTGAAATCCTGTACTCATCCCAGGCATCGTACCGGCTGCCGTCCGAGACTGCGGCGAACTCCGCGAATGACAGGGGGCTCATATGGATCTCAAGCCCTCTCCCGCGGAACTCGGTGGCGACATCCCGGGTGAGGTGCCGCGCGAAGCTGCCGGTCACGTACACATCGGCATTTCTGCCGTAAAGGAGCCCGTTCAGCACTGCCTCAAACTCACCGAGCAGGCTGACCTCATCAAGAAGGATGTGGTAGGTGCCTCCGGCGCGCATACGGGATTCAAGATATTCGCAGAAAACGTCAGGATCGCGGAACCTTTCGTTCCGGGGATCATCGAAGCGCATTTCGATAATGCGGGACTCGTCAATGCCGGAGCAGAGCAGATAGTTCCGGAACTGCGTGAATAGCAGGTATGTCTTGCCGCAGCCGCGGATGCCTGTGATGATTTTGATTATGTCTGGTCCCTGCAGGCTGATGAGCCTTCTCAGGTATGAATCCCGTCTGATATCGGCCGGCATAACGGCATCCTCCGCTCTCTGTAAGTGCATTTCCCCGGGCGGGGCGTGATTGGAGAATATCCAGCTCAGGCGCAAAAGACAAATTCTGCAGACTTTTAATGACAGATGATGCAAAAATTAAAAGCAGTACTTTCACGATTTATAAAAGTTTGGCGGCGGCAGCTCATTTAAAAACATAGTTACCGCCGCGAAACTTTAGAGTCATATAAGTGTAATTGTATGATATTGCGGTTAAATTTTTGATTTTAATCTGCATGAGCTGACTTATTTCTGCCTCAAGAAAGTCACCGTCTTTCATAACCGGCATAAGGGCATCTGAACCTGCATCGGCTGCGCAGACGGGATAAAGGATTCTGCATGATGGTCCCGGAGTCTTTTCCGGCCGCCGCGGTAATCGGCCCCATATCTGAGAAGCCAGCAGCTGCTGTTTCATGGATTGAGACGCCCCTGCGGGGTGCGCCTTCAGTCAGGCAAGCTTCTCGACAGCCTTCGGCTCTTTGTTTACAAAGACTATGGCCCAGCAGTCAAGATTTTTCACGTCCTTGAAATTCGGGGCATCGCGATAGCGCGCAAGCTGCTCCTTTGCCTCACCGAGCTTCGATGCGACCGCCGATTCGGTGCCTTTTGCCTCAGAGAGATACTTGAGCTCAAGGAGATACTGCCTGCCGCCGCTTCTCCTGTTCCTGATGAAGAGATCCGCCCTGCCGCGGCTCCCTGTATCGCATTCAATCTCAGGCTGCAGGAAGCTGTCATTGCCGTCCATGGCGGTGTAATAGAAGACAATCTGCAGGCAGCGCTCGCTGAAGCCTCCGAACGCTGACGCAGGAATGCTGGCTATGCGCCGGGCCGTTTCTTCGACAAGCGGCATAATGTCCCCACGCTCTGTGACTCCGGAAAGGTCAAGTCCGCCTGATCTTCTGAAGCCGATGGCCTCTGCCTCACATTCAACGAAAGTCCTGTAGCAGACCTCATTCGGGCAGCGCCAGTGCATCTTTTCGGACTTGTTCGAGGTCTCAGGATCAATCGTCAGGAAGCCAAGGTAGGCAAGCAGTGATACCGTCTGATCCTGGCTGAAGGAGCCTGCCTTTTTCAGATTGAGAGTATCAGGTATGTCAGCGGCAACGCTTTCCTTGCTGAAGATCGCCTGGCTGATGCTGTCTCTTGCTTCC
>ONIT01000054.1 GCA_900317945.1 uncultured Pseudomonadota bacterium | reverse complement strand
GATTACTCCGACCACCTTGCGATTCGCTGACTCTTCCCTCCAGCGGGCGAGTTCGGGACTTTCACCCTATAGTCAATGCCCATGCCGAGCACACAAAAGGCCGCAGAGCTTTCACTCCGCGGCCATCACCTGTGGCTCTAAGCCATTTCTTTCAGGACAAAGCCTTAAGCAGGCCTTACATCCTCTGCCTTGACGTCCTCAGGCTCAGCGGGCTTCGCCTCAGCCTTCGGAGCATCCTTTACAGGCTCTGCCGGAGTCTCCTCAGGAGGAAGCTCGACGCCTGCGGTCTCGAGGATGAGCCTGTTCATGCGCTTTACGAACCCTGCCGGATCCTTAAGGCCGCCCGACTCGCCGAGAAGGGCCTGCTGGTAAAGCAGATCTGCCCACTCCTTGAACTTCGCCTCGTCAGCCTCCTCTGCGACCTTCTTTACCAGAGGATGATCCGGGTTGATCTCAAGGATGTACTTCACATCAGGGATCTGCTGGCCCATTGCCCTCATCAGGTTTACCATGTGGGCGCTCTGTCCCGGCTGATCCGGAACAACGCAGGAAGGAGTGCCAACCAGGCGGTCAGTAACCTTGACATCGGAGACCTGGGTGCCGAGGGCAGCCTTGAAGCGGTCAACGAGGCCCTTGTTGGCCTTCTGCGACTCCTCAAGCTTCTTCTTGTCCTCCTCGTCAGCGAGGTCGCCAAGCTCAAGATCGTCGCCTGCGGCATTGATGAACCTCTTGCCGCTGTACTCGGTCAGGTTGCTCATCAGCCACTCATCGATGCGGTCGGTGAGGAGCAGGACCTCGACTCCCTTCTTCTTGAGGAGCTCAAGGTGAGAGCTGCTTGCAGCGGACTCATAGCTGTCAGCGATGATGTAGTAGATGTTCTTCTGCTTGTCCTTCATCCTCGAGATGTAGTCGTCGAGGCTTACAGTCTGCGCGGAGCTGTTGGTGTAGGTTGAGGCGAAGCGGAGAAGCTTTGCGACATTCTCGCGGTTCTCGTAGTCCTCAATCGGTCCTTCCTTCATTACCCTGCCGAACTCAGTCCAGAACTTCTGGTACTTCTCAGGATCATCCTTGGAGAGCTTCTCGAGCATGTTGAGGACGCGCTTGGTGCAGGCCTTGCGCAGCTGGCTTGTCAGGCGGTTGTTCTGCAGGATCTCGCGGGAAACGTTGAGCGGAAGATCTGCGGAGTCAAGGACGCCCTTGACGAAGCGCAGGTAGACCGGCATGAAGTCCTCGGCGTCATCCATGATGAAGACGCGCTGTACGTAGAGCTTGAGGCCGTGCTTCTGGTCGCGGCTCATCAGATCGAAAGGAGCATGCGACGGGATATAGAGCAGGCTGGTGTACTCCAGGGTTCCCTCAACCTTGTTGTGGGCCCAGACCAGCGGATCATCCCAGTCGCGGCTGATGTGCTTGTAGAACTCCTTGTACTCCTCGTCCTTGATCTCCTTGGGCTCACGGGTCCAGAGAGCGGTCGCGGCATTTACCTGCTTCCACTCGCCGACCTTGGGATCCGGCTTCTTGGGCTCCTCTCCCTCCTTCGGGGGCTCAGGGGTCTTGACCTGCCAGACCTCGACAGGGATGCCGATATGGTCGGAGTACTTCTCGATGATGCTTCTGATCTGCCAGTCGTCGAGGAACTGCTTCTCGTCATCCTTTATATGAAGGATAACAGAGGTGCCGTGCTCCTCCTTCTCGATCTTCTCGGTGGAGAAGGTGCCGGTGCCGTCAGACACCCAGCGCACGCCCTCGGTCTTCGGATCGCCCGCTGCCCTTGACTCGACGGTAACCTTGTCCGCGACAATGAACGCGGAGTAGAAGCCGACGCCGAACTGTCCGATAAGGCCGGAGTTCTTGGCCTGATCGCCGGAGAGCTGCTTGATGAACTCAGCGGTGCCGGACTTCGCGATGGTGCCAAGATGGTCAATGGCGTCCTTCTCGCTCATGCCGATGCCGTTATCGGAAATCGTCAGGGTCTTGGCGTCCTTGTCCACTGAAATCCTGATGCGGAGGTTCGGATCGCCCTCATACAGATCATTGTTGGTAAGGGCCTTGAAGCGGAGCTTGTCGGCGGCGTCCGAGGCGTTGGAAATCAGCTCGCGGAGGAAAACCTCCTTGTTTGAGTAAAGGCTGTTCGCAAGCAGGTTGAGCATCTGCTTTACTTCAGTCTGAAATACATGTTCTTCTGCCATAGATTGTATTGATCTCCGAATATGATTATCAATCAGCTGCGGTTTATCTATGGGCTTAATTTAGATTTTCAAGAAGAATTTAATAAGGAAACGCTGAACAATTCAGTTTTTGTTCTGCGAAACCAATTAAAAATTCTCTGCTCAAAAATTGCTGATGATTTTTTAATCAGCAACCTAAGAAAATTCCATAAAAATCCCCCTATTATCAAAACTCGTATACCCATACAGTTCGTTTCTGATCCAGGAATCAAAATTATTCAGGTCAAGTTTTGTTGCAATGACATGAGCCTTCCTTAGAACATTGACAACATCACAACCGGATTGAATCACATCATTCTGTAGATTCCGTACAAAGCTAGTAGTTTCTGACATCCACAATTACCCGTATTACTTCAGCTTTTCGCATAACGGCAAAAGCTCCTCAATTTTGGCAACAATGCGCTTCTGCTCTGCAAGAGGAGGAATTGGCATTGGTTTATTCTTGAAAAATTTATAATGGCGGCTATATCCTCCAACTTTGCCAAGACCGCATGTCAAAAACTGTAATGCATAGTAAAGGTACTTGTAGATAATAATCTCATTAGGCTTAAAGAGTTTTAGACCGTCAGCTCCTACAACAAAATCGAAATCTATATACTTCACGACTGTTGTATGATCACCAAAAGCAACCAAGGGTTCTTTGACATGGTATAACTTGCTTTCTTCATTAGTAAAACCAATTTGATATTCTTTAGATTGACTTATAACTGGAAATTTACCTGTAGGTAGTACTTGGTTTTCTAGAATCTGATATTGCTTGGTTGGTACAAGTTCACAAACACTCTCAATAGTACCAACTGCCCAATTATTAGGTATCTCGAACTCAAGTGTTTCTATAGAACTATTCTTTTTTTTATTTATCTTTGAAACATCAACATATTCATCTTCTTTTTGTTCAACCAGCTTTCCCTGAATAGCCTGCTGAAGAATTGACTTTTTCATGTCATCAGGAAACTTCTTGTTGAATTCTTCCAGCTTTGTCCACGCCTCGCCATAGCGTTCGACCAGCGGCAGCAGTTCGTCAATTTTGGTTACGATGCGCTTCTGCTCTGAGAGAGGGGGAAGAGGTATCAATAAATTACATATGCTGGTAGCATTTAAAGTTTTCCCTTTAATAGCATTTTTTGTATCTCCATACTGAGTAACAGTAGGGAGCAACATAAAGAGGTACGATTGAATCGTATTATCTTTATCGGCATATGGAAAAATAGAGATAATAGCTTCATTGTGCACAGCATCAATATCAAGTATCGAGACTCTCCCCACAGTTAGCTTAAAACTCATGATCATTGTTCCAGCAGGTGAAACACGATCAGAGAACTTCTCTTTAATTGCAGCGAAACTTACCGCCTCTTTTGTGGATGCTATGTGTCCGCTTTCCGGCATATCAGAAATAGCAACCCATGGAACATCCGAATTCCACCACTTGAGATCCTCTCTAGGAGGAGTTTTACCCATTCTGTAATCTACAATATCGCCAAATCTGACCCACATCCATGAATCTGGTATTTCAAATGGAATAACATCCTCAGTAACAGGTTCAAGTTTTTTATTCGGTTTGACTCCCGCAGCCTTTTTTTCCTCAATAATGCTCTTGTATAGTTCTGCTGCAGAGCCCTCATTTGAACGTTGTTCTACAAGCCGGCCTCTCATCGCAATATGAATAATGCTGTTTTTTAATTCCTGAGGAGTCATTCCTTCGCCCCTCCCAGCCTCTCTGTGATTTCCGTGAGAACCCTGTCGATCTCCGCATTCAGACTGCTGCGCTGCTCCTGGTAGCGCTGTATGAGATCAAGCGGATCAAGTATTTCCTCCTCCTCATGAGGGAATCCGCACTGATCGAAATTGTATCCAAACTCATCAGCGAGCTGCTCTGCGGTGAAGCTCTTTGCCTTGTCAAAACCGTCCTGCTCAATGGCGTGACGATCGTCCCACCATTCGACAACCGGATCAAAATGCTCCAGCTTCATCGGCTTGCTCTTCGAGAAATGCTTATACCCTTCCGGCATGTCAAGACGGTAGAACCAGGTCTCTTTTGTCGGTCCATCGTGATCGAAGAACAGGATATTCGTTGTGATGGAGGTGTAAGGCGAGAACACGCTCCCCGGCATCCTGATAATTGTATGGAGGTTGAAATCCTTCAGCAGTTTTTTCTTGATGTTGATTTTTACGTTATCAGTTCCGAACAGGAAGCCGTCCGGCAGGATAACCGCGGCCCGCCCAGTCTTTTTCATCCGGTACATGATGACGGACATAAAGAGGTCTGCCGTTTCGCTCCCTGCGAGATCATCCGGGAAGTGGCTCTTCACGTCTGCCTTCTCACTGCCTCCATAGGGAGGATTCATAAGGATGACGTCAAACTGGTCAGCTTCTGTATAGCTCAGTACATCACGGAGGAGAGAGTTGTCATGATAGACATTCGGTACGACAAGGTCATCAAGGAGCAGATTCGTGATGCAGAGCATGTACGGGAACTGCTTTTTCTCAATGCCGTAGATTGATCTTGCATATGCTTCCTGGTCCTCAGTTGTCTTTAACTGCCCCTTAAGTTCGGAAAGCCAGCTCGTGATGAACCCTCCTGTGCCGCAGGCAAAATCCGCCATGACCTCACCGATCTTCGGCTTTATCATCTTCGCCATGAACTGGGTTACCGCACGCGGAGTATAGAACTCACCGGCGCTGCCGGCAGACTGCAGCTCCTTCAGGATAGATTCGTAGATTTCACCGAACGCGTGGATTTCATCATAGTCAGCAAAATCCAGCTCATCAATGACATTTATAAGCTGGCGCAGCAGGACGCCGTCCTTCATGTACTGATTGGCGTCCTCGAAGGTGGTTTTGACGATTGACTGTGTAACAGGAGTGTCAGGCGTAACGGCAAGTCCCTTGAGCGTCGGGAAGAGTGTGTTGTTCACAAACTCAAGCAGGCTGCCACCGGTGAGCGCATTCCTGTTTCCGCCGTCATGCGCCCATGCTGACCAACGGCAGTTTGCCGGGATTATGGACTTGTAATTTTTCTCCTCGAATTCCCAGTCAGTCTCTTTGGCATCGTAGATCTTGAGGAACAGCATCCAGGCAATCTGCTCAATGCGCTGCGCGTCTCCGTTGATACCGGCATCATTTCTCATGATGTCACGTATCCTTTTGACAAATCCCGACAAACTGCTCATTTATGCTGTCTCCACGTCCTTGTATATTTCATCTTCAAGTTTTTTTACCGCTGAGAAGTAGCCTTCTCTGCCGCCGAAAAGCTGTACTATCCTGGCCGGCTTGCCGAAACGCTGGAAATACGGAAGCTTGAGCACATCTATGTTCTCAATCTCATAGATGCCGGTCTCCTCAAATCTTGTGAGGAGCTTCTCCATGACTTCCCTTCTGGCTCCGCTGTACTGGTCCAGGAAATTGCGCTTTTTCACGCTGTCAGCACGCTCCTTGCGCGTAACAGGCTTGTCTGTTGTATGGAACGCAAGATAGCAGATGAAGTCATAGTCGCTCACATCACCCATGGACATATCATTTTTGATCTTCTCAATATCTATGCCCTGACTGAGAAGCTCATCCCGGATGACATGCTTTTGCTCCTGCGCCGACCACCTGCTGATGAACTCCTCTAGGCTTGAGTAGGTTCCGAGAATCTGGGACTTCGCATAGTCGGTAATGCTTTCCTGACGGACAAGCTTTCCTGATGGATCAAATAGCTGCACGGTCTTGTCCGTAACCTGCACGCTGCACCCATTGGCGTCGACAATAGGATGCTGCTTCTTTCCGTCATCAGGTTCGTTTGGTTCCCTGGGACCTTTCCCCTTGCCTCCATCAGGATCAAAGCCGTCTACCTGCTCGACAGGGCCGTCCCAGTCAGGATCCGCAAAAAGCTGCGTAACATTCCTGAAGTCCATAACCACAAAATACGTCTTTCCGTCATACTCACGGATTCGTGTTCCCCTCCCGATAATCTGCTTGAATGTCGTCATGGAGCTTATCATCTGATCAAGGACAATAAGCTTCGTCATCTTGCAGTCAACGCCGGTAGAAAGCAGCTTTGACGTTGTGGCTATAACCGGATACTCAGATGATACAGAAATAAAGTAGTCCAGCTTGCTCTTGCCGTAAGTATCGCCGCCTGTTATGCGCACAACATAGTCTGGGTTCTCTTTGACCATGTCGGCATTGAGATTAGCGAGCGCTACACGCATTCTCTCCGCGTGATCCTCAGTGGCACAGAATACTATGGTCTTCTGCATCCTGCCTGTTGCCTTGAGATAGGCAGTTATTTCCTTTGCCACTTCCTGCGTGCGGTCCTCAAGGACAATATTGTAGTCAAAGTCCTTGTTGGTATAGACGCGATCCTCAATCAGGTTGCCGTATTTGTCCTTCTGTCCTTTTGTCGGGCGCCAGCCTTCTCCTATGCTGGTCTTGATGTTTATAACGCGGAACGGTGCCAGGAAGCCGTCTTCAATTCCGGCTTTCAGGCTGTAGGTGTAGACCGGCTCACCGAAATAGTCGATGTTGGAGACATATTTGGTCTCCTTCGGAGTGGCGGTCATGCCGATCTGCGTCGCGGAGCTGAAATAGTCGAGTATCTTTCTCCAGTTGCTGTCTTTCTTAGCGGAGCCCCTGTGGCACTCATCCACAATGACGAGGTCAAAGAAGTCAGATCTGAAGAGAGATGCAAGGCGGACGGCAGTATCATCATCCGCTGCAGGCTCAGCGTTAACATCTGCCGCTGCCTCATCGTCCTCATCCTCACCATCGCCGGCAAGCTGCTGATACAGGGAGAAGTAGACCTCATATGAGGAAATTGTCGCTGGATCCTCACGGGTAAAATTTATTTTATGTATCGTTTTCTCAAGCGGCTTGAAATCCTGGCTGATCGACTGGTCAACAAGGATGTTCCGGTCAGCAAGGTACAGGACCTTATTCCGGAGCCCGCTCTTTAAAAGCCGGTAAACAATCTGAAAGGCCGTGTAGGTCTTGCCTGTTCCTGTGGCCATGACAAGCAGAATCCTGTTCTGGCCTCTTGCTATGGCCTCAAGGGTGCGGTTGATGGCAACGCGCTGGTAGTACCTCGGTGCGTTGGTGGTCTGACTCGTATAGTAGGGCTGGCTTATTATCTTCTCCTCTGTCGCTGTCAGCCCTTTCTCTTTCTTGTAACGCTGGTAAAGCTCATCAGGCGACGGGAAATCATCAAGAGAAATCTCACGCTCCCTGCCCGTAAGGAAGTCAAACTCCTCGAAGGCATCACCGTTTGAGCTGTAGGCAAACGCCACATCCAGCATGCGTGCATATTCCTTTGCCTGCTGCATTCCGTGCGATACCGAATGCTTATTGTCCTTCGCCTCAACTACGGCAATGGGATTGTCCGGGCTGATGAAAAGAAGATAGTCGGCTTTCTTCGGGCTGTCACGCTTGACCACCGTTCCGTTCAGGTTGATCCTGCCTGCGGTGATCTGCGCCTCCATGCGGATGTTTTCAGGCTTCCACTTTTTGGTGATGGCCGGAGTAATGTAACGGAGCTTAATATCTTCCTCACTGAGCTGTTTCTTGTCAGGCATTTTCATACTCCTCTATCCCTAAAAACGGAATCCCGTAAGCACGCATCAAACCTCAGCCATATCAATGAATGGCAGCACTGAAAGATTCTGCCCCGCAGGCTTTCTATGAAAGACCTTTTTGCAGGAAGCTGCTGCGAGACTCCTCACAGAAGCCTGCAAAACGGCCGATCACTTATACCACGATAATTCTGGGAATTCTATCCAACTGTGTCTCGGTATGGAGAGTAATGTCATGTAATCATAATAAAACTGCTGCATTCATCACAGCCTGACCAAAATGCATGCTCCCATGTCTGGTTTTTTCTGCAATGAAATTTTGTCAGGAGAGAAGAGCTGCCGCGGATGCACCCTGCGGCAGAGAGAGCTATTCGAGATCCTTCCTGTTCTTGAGGGAGACAGAGAGCGTGCGCCCGTCGACGTACTCGAGGCCTCCGCCCATCGGCACGCCGTGCGCGATGCTGGTAAGCCTGATGCCGTATTTCCTTGCGATGTCTGAAATGTAGTATGAGGTAACGCTGCCCTCCGAGCCGGGGCTCATGGCGAGGATAACCTCCTCGAACTTCTCCTCGGAGAAGCGCTTCTCGAGGAGCGGCAGCCCGATCTCGTCAGGCCCGATGCCGTCAATCGGGGAAATGTGCCCGTGCAGGACAAAGTACTGCCCGAAATACTGCTCGGTGCCCTCGATGGCGGCAACGTCGGACGGGGTCTCGACGATGCAGAGCTGGTGATGGGCAGCCCTCTTCACCGACGCGCATATAGGGCAGACCTCCTGCTCGGTGAAGTTCCGGCAGAGCCGGCACTCCCTGATCTCGCGCATGGAGCGCCCCAGGATCTCGGCAAGGCGCGCGCCCTGCTCGCGGTCATGCTCAAGGAGCCTGAACGCCATGCGCTGCGCCGTCCTGCGCCCTACGCCCTGGAGGGTCTGCAGGTTCTTGATGAGATCGTCAAGGAGCGGGCTGAAGAGAGCTGCCACAGGGACCTCAGAATCCCAGGTTGAACGGAAGCTTCATGCCGCCGGTAGCTTCCTTCAGGATCTTGCCTGACTCGGTGTCAAGCGCGGTCTCGGCGTCATTGACAGCTGCGAGCATGAGATCTCCGATCATCTCGAGATCCTCGGTCTTGAGCTCCGGGGAGAGGGTAACCTTCTTTACGCGGTGCTTGCCGTCAACAACGACCTGGACGAGCCCGCCGGAGGCCTTGCCCTCAACCTCAAGCGCCTCTACCTTCTTCTGAGCTTCCTCAATACGCCTCTGGGCCATCTGTGCCTGGCGCATGATGTTGCCCATTCCGCCTGCTCCACCGAACATATTCATTCTCCTTCTGTGTGTATGCTGCGCCCCGGCAGGGAGCGGAAACCGTTTGCCGCACCGCTGGAGCGCCGTGATTATAGCAAATATCACCCCGGCCCTGACCTGCGCTCCGGGGAAAGCTGCCGAATGTCGCAGTTTCAGAGCGAAGAGAGAAATCCCTGAGCCGGAGCCCCACTGTTCATAACATTGTGATGCCTTTGGTGAAAAAGTCGGTTTAAAAGCGTTAACAGGAAATGTGAAAGAATGGTAAACAGCAGTCTGCTGCTGAAAAACATGTGAAAAAAGCCGCTTTTCAGCGATGGTGCTGGATTTAAGACTGCCTGCTAAGAAGCGCAGGCAGCCGACGATCACTCCTGCTTCAGGATATGCACAGAGTTCTCGTCATACTTCAGAGAGAGGAGCTGCCTCAGCGCCTCAAAGCCCGGCTTCGCCTCGATGTCGGAGACCGCCTGCTTCTTGATGGCGCTGAGCTTCTGTCCGGCAAGCTGCAGGGGAGTGCCGGAGAGCGCCTCGCCGGTAAAGACATACTCAAGCCTTACCGCAGAGCCGGTGCTCGCCCGGAACGCCTCGGCGACTCTTTTCCTGAAGCCCTCGCCCGCTGCGTCCTGCATTGCCGTTGGGAGAGTTACGGTCCAGAGCCCGCTGTTCTCGGTCCTGAGCCCGCTCATGAGGACATAGAGGTCAATGCCGCTGATCCGGGACTTGGCGAGATCTGCGCACCAGTCATCGTCTATCTCCCCGATGAGATCAGCCTCGGAGAGCTCCCCGGTGAAGCCGCTGCCGCCCTCACGGCGCTCCTCCTCCGCAGGCGCGCTCTCGTCCCTGCTGCTCTGATAGAGGAACTCCGCCGCGTCGTGCTCCTCGTTGATGTACGACATGTCGACATCATCGTAGCCGTCCTCGCGCGGCCCCAGCTCCTGAGGCTCCGCGTACTCGGCTCCCGACTCGTAGTCAGCATAGGGAACAGCGGAGCTCCCGCCGGGAGGGATGACGTATTCCTGTGAGCTGTCCGGAACTGCTTCCTGCGGGGCCTCAGGAGGCACGGAGTACCCTGACTCTGGCTGAGCGAAGGCCGGAGCTGCGTTCCGGGGAGCCGGAGCAGACTCAGATGCGGGAAACTGTGAAGGAGATGCCTCAACTCTCTCAGCAGGCTCAGGATGCTCAGGAGGCAGGGGAGCACCTACTGCCGTGCTGTTCTGGGAGAGATCAGAAGGAGTAACCGGATCCGCGGCCTGCGCCTCAGTCTCCCCCGCAGGAGGCGGGACGGGGGCAGGCTCAGATGCAGGAACTGCGGAGGCAGAGACTTCTGAGCTTTCAGTGGAAGCGCCTGCTGCAGGAACGGCATCATCCGCACTCCAGCTCTCCGGTTCCGGTGCGTCAGTTAATTTTTTTTTTAGATCCTGCGGAGGCTCAGGGCTTACGGGATTCACTGCGCCATCAGCCGGAGCAGGAGCGCTTTCCGAAGCAGGAGCAGTAGCTGCGGCCGGAGCTGCTGGCTCCGCAGGAGCAGGAGCTGCGGCCGGAGCTGCTGGCTCCGCAGGAGCGGGAGCCGGCTCAGGCACAGCCTCAGGCGCTGCTGCTGCCTGTGAAGGAGCCGGCGCCGCGGCTGACGCGCCGCGGGCAGCTGCGTCAGGAACGGAGAAGACGATGTCGCCAGCGTTCTTCGGGGAGAAGGCGAAGAGGCGCATCACGGTCATGTCAAAGCCCGCGCGCCCGGAGGGAGCGGACCTGATGTTCCGTAGGCCGTTCGTCACGATCTCGTAGAAGATCTGCAGCGTCTCAGGGCTTATTTTCCCGGCGTAGAAGCTGAGGAAGGCCGGATCAAAGGTGAAAAGCCCCTCGGAGCCGCGCCCGGTGAACTGGAGGAGCGCGGTCTGGTGGAAGAAGTCCCCGAGATCCGAGAGCACTCTCCCGTAGTCAGGAGACTCGGCGACAACAGCAGCGAGGCTGCGGTTGAACTCGGCGATGTTGCCGGAGACGATGGAGTTGACGAGCCCGGTGATGATGGAGCGGTCAATCGTCCCCAGCATGCCGTTCACGACCTTCGCCGTAACATTGCCGCCTCCAAGAGCGATTGCCTGGTCGGTAAGGCTCAGCGCGTCACGCATGCTTCCCCGTGCCGCAACGGCAAGGTCCCGTACCGCCGCATCCTCGGAGGTGATGTTCTCGGCCTTCAGGATTTTTTGGAGCTCGCCCGAGATCTCATCGACGCTCAGGGCGCGGAGCCTGAACTGTATGCAGCGCGAGAGTATGGTTACGGGGAGCTTCTCCGGATCAGTCGTCGCCAGGATGAACTTCACGTACTCGGGCGGCTCCTCAAGGGTCTTCAGGAGAGCGTTGAAGCTGCTCTTCGAGAGCATATGCACCTCGTCGATGAGGTAGACCTTGTACCGCCCCTGGGTCGGCTTGTACTGCACGTTCTCGAGGATCTCGCGGGTATCGTCAACCTTGGTCCTAGAGGCCGCGTCGATCTCAATGAGGTCGACGAACCTGCCCTCGTCTATCTGCCGGCAGGCCTCGCACTCCCCGCAGGGGCTGCTGGTGACGCCCTTCTCGCAGTTGAGGCACTTGGCCATGATTCTTGCAATTGTCGTCTTGCCGACGCCGCGCGTGCCGCTCAGGAGGTAGGCATGGTGGATCCTGCCGCTCTCAAAGGAGTTCCTGAGGGCAGTCAGCACGTTCTGCTGCCCTACGACCTCCTCAAATTTATGCGGACGGTATTTTCTTGCAAGAACCTGATAGCTCATTAGGCCCCCGTATAGGATGCGAGAGTGAGGCTCTCGACGCCGAGCCTCTTAAGGCGCTCGACACCGCCAAGATCAGGCAGGTTGATGAGGAACACCGCATGATCGACAATGCCGCCCGCCTTCCTGATGAGCTTTACGGCAGCCTCTGCCGTGCCGCCGGTCGCGATGAGATCGTCCGCGAGGAGCACATGCTCGCCTGGCTTGATGGAGTCGCGGTGGATCTCAATCGAAGCTGAGCCGTACTCGAGATCATATGACTCGGAGTAAACCTCGCGGGGGAGCTTGCTGGGCTTTCTCACAAGAACCAGCCCTGCGTTAAGCGCATAGGCCACAGGAGCTCCCACGATAAAGCCCCTTGCCTCAGGCCCTGCGACCTTGTCAAAGACAGTGCCGGACTTGCGGTAGTTCCATGAAATGGCAGAGATGACAGCGCCAAAGGCCTCCCTGTCCTCAATAAGGGTGGTAACGTCGCGGAAAATAATTCCCTTCTTCGGAAAATCAGGAATGCTGGTGATCTTTTCCTTAATCAGATTCTCAAGAGTATCCATATTCATCTCCCCGGTTTGTCTCCAGTGTCTCCTGCCTTGTCTAGCAGCGGGTGTCGGTATCGGACAGGAACTCATGCCTTGAGGCGGCGTTGGTCTTGAAGTAGCCGCCGAGCGCCGTGGTCTGGGTGAACGAGGACGCGTCCTCGACGCCCCTTGCCTTGACGCAGTAATGGGTGGCGCAGATGGTTACCGCGACGTCCTTGGTCTCAAGGAGCGTCTGGAGAGCCACCAGGATCTGCTGGGTGAGGCGCTCCTGCACCTGCGGCCTCCTCGCGAAGAACTTGACGATGCGGTTAATCTTGGAGAGCCCGATGATGCGCTTCTTCGGCATGTAGGCGACCTTCGCCTTGCCGTCAATCGTCACGAAATGGTGCTCGCAGGTGCTGGTTACGGTAATGTCGCAGACCTTCACCATCTCGTCCACGTGCATCTTGTTCTCGATGAGGGTGATCTTGGGGAAGTTCGCGTAGTCGAGCCCGGAGAAAATCTCATCGACGTACATCTTCGCGATGCGCCGCGGCGTGTTCTCCAGGGAGTCATCCTTCAGATCAAGCCCGAGGGCCCCCATGATGCCTCTTACATGATCCTCGATGGCAGCCTTCTTCTCCTCAGGGGAAAGGCCGTTCGGGGCATAGGGATTCTCAAGGCCGTTCTTCACCAGGGCATCACGGACGCTCTGGGCCTCAGGACTTATTTCTGACATTTTCACGCTCATGAAACCAAAAAGCGGGCCGGCTGCCCGGCCCGCGCAAAGCAAAAAGTGAAGCGCTCCTCAGCACCTCATCAGAAGTTGTAGATGGCGCCCAGCGTAAGAATATCACGATGCGCCGTGCTGTGCTCACCCTCGCCGAAGTTGTCGGCATACTCGACATAGAGGTTGGCGTTGTCGGTGAGGTTCCAGGTGACGTTTCCGACAATCTGATTGATGCGGTAGGCCTCGCCTGAGTCCTTGGACTGATCCTTGAGGATGCTGTAGCCCGCTATGACGGTCCAGGCCTTCTTCGGAGAAGTCCAGCTCAGGACGAAGTCGCCTCCGTCGGTGCGGTATCTGTCATCATCCATGCTGGTGGTGCCCTTGAGCTTTGCGTGGTCGTAGACAATGGCAGTGTAGAAGCCCGGGCTCGCGAATGCTCCGTAATAGATGCCGATGGCGTACTCCTTCTTGTCGCTGAACGTTCTCGGGGCATCGTCGTCAATGGCGTCAAAGCCATAGATGCCGCCCGTAATGCCGAACTTCTGCGGCCACTCGTAGCCGAGGTTCGAGGACCAGCCGTCACGAAGGTTTTTTCCGTTGTCGCGGAACTGGTAGTTCGCGGTGAAGCTGAAGCCGTTGATGTCGAGGTCATACATGATGAGCCCGTCCTGGCGGCCGCCTGCCTCGCCCTCAAGCCCCCAGAAGGCATTGCCCTGCGAGCCCCAGTCAGTGTAGACATCGGCAAGCCCGATGGTCTTGTAGATTGCGGGCCTTGTCCTTCCGGCAAGGAGGCGCCCCGCCTCCTCAAACTGCACTCCGACATAGCCGTAGCGGGCACGGATGCGGTCCTCGACGTCATCGGAGTCCTCTGCGGAGAGATCGTAGATGAGGTTGGCGAACACGCGGGTCTTGCTTCCCGGCACCGCGGTCGAGCCGCTCACGCCGAGCTGCGCTGAGCCGTAGAGCTTCGGATGAGCCTCCTTCCCGGTGGTGAACTCGTAGGCATAGCCATTGAACATGTTCACCTTCGCACGGCCGTAGATCTCAAAGTCAGCGGTGTCAGTTCTGTACACCTCAGCGGAGAATGCCGCAAGGGAAAAAGCAATGGATGATAGTGCAACAAGCTGCAGGGCCTTCATCAGAAACTCCAGAAGCCAGGATGGCAGATTATTCAGAAAAAGGAGAAAGATGCCGCAGGATCCGCCGTCTGCGGCGGTGCCGGCACGTGTCCGGCGGGATTATAGACAAAACTCGCAGTTTTTTCCATAAAGCAGTAAAATCAGAGATGCGTCACAAAAAAGAACACATTAAAGAAGGAAAAGCCATGAACAAAATCCTTACCCTGACCCTGTCGGCTGCGGCTGCCATTCTTCCCCTGTGCGCTGAGGCTGCGGAATTCGAGATTCCCGATCCCTTCACGCTGGTGATGGTTGACAGCGACGACAGGGATCCGGCAGTAAAGTCAGGCGCCACGACCGTTACCCTTCCCGCAGGCCCGCACCAGCTTGTCATGAGAGTGGAGGGAACCTTCCGCTACCACACTGACAGCCGCTATCTTGCCGGACAGCCGGTTGTTGTGAACTTCAACGCAGAGGAGAACGACAGGCTCACCCTTTCCTTCCGCTTCCCGAAGAGCTTCGACAAAATCGAGAGGTTTGCCTACAAGCCTGACGTCAAGCTCGTGCACGCTGACGGCACTCCGAAGGAAGGCGAGATTTTCGTGCTGAACTCCAGGAACGGCGTCCAGATCGGGCGTGACTTCCAGAAGGAGCTCGAGGATGCCGGCAAGGCATTCAAGGTCCACACTCCTGAGGAAACCTCCAAGGCTACCGTCAAGATGATCCAGTCAGACAGCAGCGCGGCTCCCGCAGCCGCTGCAGGAACTGCTGCAGTTGCAGCCCCGGCCGCGTCAGCTGCCGCTGCCGCTCCGAAGAGCGCTCCTTCAGTCTCCGCAAAGGGCGCTATGGAGACTCTGCAGAAGGCCTATCTCTCGCTTTCTCCTGAGGACAGGAAGAACTTCCTGCACTGGGTAATCTCCCAGCAGTAAGCGTGACGCCCGGCCCGGATGTGCCCGGGCCTTTTGCGAAAAAGGAAACGCGCCGAACCTCATGAGAGGGAGCGTCGCGTTTTTGATATAAGGCGCCACTGAGAGGCGCCTCTTTCTCAGGCAGGAAGGCTCTTCAGGAAGCCGGAGAGCGCATTGTCATAGGACTGCAGCCTCCTGATGCTCTCCTCCTTGTACCGGCACTCCTTTATGAGCCTGTCATAGTCATTCTGTATGTCTTTGAGCAGCTTTTTGGCAAAATCATCCTTCAGATCGTTCACCTTCTGCTTGAAGGATGAGATCTCCTGCACCAGCTGAGCGCTGATGCTGTCATAGAGATCCGCCACAGCCTTCGAAAGCCGGCTCCTCATCTCGCTGCGCTCGGACGCGCTCTGGATCTCCCCGGAGAACGACGAGCTTATTCCGGCCACCGCCGCCTCTGCGGAAATCCTCATGACCGGCAGCTCAATGCGGTTCAGCGTCTGCTCGGTGAGGAGGCGGAAATGGGCCGGATCATAGGTTTCCGAGGAGACGTCAAAGCCGTCGATGATCATCTTCAGGAGATCTGTCTTGAGCTGGGGGATATTGACCGCGCCGGCGAACCCCTGCTCAATTGACTCAGCCGCGCTTCTCGCGTAGTTCCTGATGTTCTCAAGCGCGTCGCTTGCGAGGAGATAGGTAATCTCGACCTGGTAGGTCGTGTACTCAGTATGCGACGAGAACCAGGTCCACGGCTTGTACCAGCATGAGTCGCTGACCTCGTGGCTGCTCTCCCGCGTCTCCGTCCTGGTGCGGTCGGTAAGCTTGCCGTACTCAGTGCTGGACCTTCTGAGATCGCTCAGTATGGAGCCCTTGATCTGCTCGATTTTTACATTGAGACCGCCGAAATGCTCCTCAATCCTCGCCTGAAGCTCCATGATGCGCCGCTCTGCGTCTTTGCGCTGCTGCTCAAGCTTCTGCTGGTCATTCTTGGTGAGCGCCATCAGATGCGCCTCAACGCCCTGCTGCTCATTCGAGATGAAGGTTCTGAGCTCACCCCGTGCAGTCGGCAACATCCCGGCGGCCCTTTCAGCGAGCAGCGTGTCCTTCTCGTCTATGACCTTCCGCAGATCTTTCTCTATGCCTGAGATGTCGCCGATGCTGGCAACCATCCGGGCATCCAGGTCACCATGCTCATTGAGTTGGTCAAAGGCATGCCTCTCATGCGCTGTATAGGTATCGGCCGCGCGCCCCGCCATGTTGTGGAACATGGATGAGAGGAAATGCGGGTGCTGGCAGGCCTCCAGCAGCTTCTTCTGATTGGCATCTGGATTATCGCCGCTTTTCGGGGTGAAAGTCTTCAGCGCTTGCTTCTGCAGGCGGGACCTGGTATCTGAGACCGCATCCTCGAGCGAGTCATAGTCAAAAATGGCATCAGCCAGGCCTTCGTCGAAACGGCTGCAGACCAGGGACAGGTGGGTTATGCCCTTCTGCGGAAGCTGCATCCTCAGGAGGTCAACATCGCTGCTTGTCAGGAATGTCGAGGCCGGGCTCAGGAAAAATACCGTGTCGCACACCTCAAGGAACTCACGGGTGCGGACTGTGCGGGAGGCAACCGGATCGCAGAGACCCGGAGTGTCAACAATGGAGACTCCGTCAAGCTCGCTGCGGTTCGTGTAGAGCGTCACGCACTTTACCAAAGGAGTAACCTTTCCGCTCTCGCCGACATAGTCATTGAGGCGCCCCATGAGATCCTGCTCTGAGGGAAACTCTACGCGCTCATGCCCCTTCGCAAGGTAGCTCCCGACATCGATGCCGCTCTTCCTGGCGCTTCCGACAAGGTCCTTCGCCGCCAGGACGTCATCGCCCGTGCGGCTCTGCTGCGAGAGGCCGCAGAGACTGGTCCACTCCTCCTTCGTGTAGTACTCAACCTCAATGGCGTTCTCAGGCGCGTACTCGATTTTCGTGAGTGTCGCGGTCTTGGGGGTGAACGCGCGGGGAAGCACGTCCTTTCCGTCAAAGAGCAGCGAGTTCAGAAATGATGACTTACCGGCCTTCACGCGGCCGACCACCGCGATGCTGAGCTTGCGGTCCACCCGGCGGAATGTCTCGACGCGGCGCCTGAATGCGTCACGGAGACGATCAAGATCAGAGAGCGCGGTCTGTCCCGCAGACGGCTTCATAAGCCTTTCAGGGGGCTTTTAAAGATCTCCGTGGATAAGGTGCAGGTGAATATCGTAAGATAAGCCTATGGTTAGGTAACT
>ONIT01000047.1 GCA_900317945.1 uncultured Pseudomonadota bacterium | reverse complement strand
CAATTGGGATTAGCCTATTCAAACTGGAAACGCCGTATGCGGATCCGCACGTACGGTGTTGTGAGAGGTGTGATGCTAAAACATCCGCCTACTCGATTTATTCCGAAGCCTGCGGCGGCAGATATGAGAAGGGGACGGAGCCCGCAGGGCGCCGTCCCCTCTTTTTTTTGTCTGCCAGTTCCTGGCCCGTCAGTCGCTGAGCGGCGTGCTGAAGGTCGATGGCTTCTCGAAGTCTCCCCTCATGGAGCTCAGTCGCCCGTCAGAGGTGAAGGTCAGGAAGAGGTTCTTCTGGATTGGATCGTCCCAGCCGTGGCGCTCGACATAGATGTAGTCCCACTCGTCAGCCCTGAACGGGTTCTCGGTGATGGGGCTTCCGAGGACGTACCTGACCTGTTCCCGGGTCATTCCCACCCTGAGCAGGCTGACCTGCTTCTGCTCAACGTAGTTTCCCTGCGGAACATCCATGCGGTAGACGCAGCCTGCAAGCGGCAATGCGATAAGCGCCAGCGCGGGCAGAAGCAGTCTCTTCATGTTTTTTCCTCCGGATATACTTGTCAATTTTAGCAGAATCAGCCGCTTTTTCATACCGCAATCAGGTTTCTGGCCTGCGCGAGGGCGTTCTCCGTAATCTCTCCGTCCGAGAGGAGGCGGGCGATCTCCCTGACCCTCTCCTCGGGCGTAAGGCTCCTCATTGAGGTCTCCGTTGTTGCGCCGTCCGTGGTCTTCGTGACGAAGAACTGGTGGTGCCCCTGTCCCGCGACCTGGGGAAGATGGGTTACGGCGATGACCTGCGTCGACTCGCCGAGCTTCCTCATGAGGCGCCCGACAACCGCTGCCGTGGGGCCGCTGATGCCGACATCGACCTCATCGAAGATAAGCGCGGGCACCGCGGTCCTTGCTGCATTGATGACCTGTATGGCGAGCGCGATGCGCGAGAGCTCGCCTCCCGAGACGACGCCCGCGAGCTCGCCCTCGGGCTGCCCGGGGTTGGTGGTAACGAGGAAGCTCACCTCGTCCGTTCCCCTGGAGGGATAGGACGCGCTTTCAGCCGGCGTGACCTCAACGCGGAGGTGGCCGTCCGGCATGGAGAGCTCCTTCATGTGTCCGGTAATCTCCGAAGAGAGCCGCTCCGCCGCGCTGACGCGGGCATCGTGGAGCCTCGCGCAGAGATCCCGGTAGGCGGCCTCAGCCTCGGCGAGCTCCTTCACGTACCCGTCAACCGACATGCTGCTGCCCCTGAGCTCGTTGTACTTCTTTATGAGGTCCTCGTAATGGCTGTAGAGATCCTGCGGGGCGACATGGTGCCTTTTCGCCATGGCGTGATACTCGGAGAGCCTCTTCTCGCACTTCTCCAGGGCTCCCGGGCTGGTCTCGAGGCTGTCGCCGAAAGCGCGGATCTCGTCATAGCTCTCCTCGACCCGGATCTCGGCCTCCTCGAGCATCTTCACGACCTCGCCGAGCGATGCGTCGACCGCGGCCATCTCCTGCACGGTTTTCTTCACCTGGCTGAGTGCTGAGGCCGCGGCGCCGTCGGAGTCGCGGAGGAGCCCCAGGCAGGAGCCGGTGTCGGCCATCAGCTCGTCGAGGCGCGAGAGCCTGGTCTGCTCGTTGTCGACCTGCTCGTACTCGCCCTTTTCCATGTGCATGCCCTTGAGCTCCTGCGCCTGGTAGCGGATGAGCTCAAGCTTAGAGGCGTTCTCGCGCCTTTTCTCCTCGGCCTCGTCGAGCTGCTTCTTCTTTTTGCGGCAGAGCGCGGCCTGCTCAGCGGTCTCCCTGAGGAGGTCTGAGTACCCGCCGTAGTTGTCCAGAATGGTGAGCTGGTAGTCGCGGTCAAGAAGCTGCTGCTGCGCGTGCTGCCCGTGGATGCTGATGAGGAGATGGCTCACCTCGCGCAGCTCATTGAGCGTCGATGGGGAGCCGTTGATGAGGGACTTGGAGCGCCCCTCCCGGCTTACCTGGCGGCGGAGTATGCACTCTCCGCCGTTATCGAGCGCGTGCTCCTCAAGCCATTTCCCCGCGGCGGAGTCCTCCGGGGCGGTGAACACCGCGGTTATCTCGGCGCGATCCTCCCCGGGACGCACCTCCGACGCCTCGGCCCGGGCCCCGAGGCAGAGCCCCAGGGCGTCGATGGACACTGACTTTCCGGCGCCGGTCTCACCGGTGATGCTGGTGAAGCCGTTCTCAAACTCAATATGCAGATCCTTTACGATCGCGAAGTTCCTGATCTGAAGTTCCTTAAGCATGTCTTTCCCCGCCGCTCTCTCAGATCAGCTGTCCGCCCCAGCCCAGCTTCTCGCGGAGGACCCTGAAGTAGTCGTAGGTATAGGGATGGAGTATGGTGATTATCGAGCGGTCCATGTGGACCTGCAGCTCGTCGCCCTGGCAGACGTCGGTCTTGATCTGGCCGTCGCAGCTGATCTGGCAGTGGTCGCTGCGGTTCAGCGTGATGGTTATTACATGATCGCCGTCGACCACGATGGGGCGGCAGGTGAGCGAGTGGGGGAACATCGGGGTAAGGCACATCGCCTCGAGCTCCGGCGCGATGATCGGGCCTCCTGCGGAGAGATTGTAGGCAGTGGAGCCGGTAGGAGTTGAGATGATGAGCCCGTCAGCGTTCAGCGAGTAGACAAAATGCCCGTCGAAGAGCACGGTGAAGTTGATCATGTGCGCCGTGATCGTGCTGCTGAGGACTACCTCGTTGAGGGCGATGCTGCGCTCGATGACCTTCCCCCTGTGGATTTTCTCGGTCCGTAGGCAGGAGCGGTGCTCAGCGTGGTACTTTCCGTTCAGGATCTCAAGGAGCGGCTCCTCGAAGCTGTTCTTCGAGAGGTCGGAGAGGAAGCCCAGGTGGCCGCGGTTGATGCCGATTATCGGGATATTGGCGAAGGCAAGGAGCCTCGCGGCGCCGATGACGCTGCCGTCTCCGCCTACCACAACCGCGAGATCGCAGATTTCGGCAAGCTGCTCCATGGTCATGCTGCCGTCGCCCTGGAACTCGATGGCGGCCGCCGTATAGGACTCCACATAGGCGCTGAGCCCCAGGCTTTTCAGGTAGTCATACAGTCTCTGTATCGTGTCGTTGTGGCCTGTGATTTTCTGCGGCTGTCCGATTATTGCTATATTGTGGAATTGCATTGGCTCTCCTGAACTCTGACGCAGTGCGCTATGCGAGTATACAACGGGAACGGGCCCCGGAGAATGCCGCAGGTCCCGAAAATAGACGAAGGCGGCATGACGCCGGGGCATGATCCTGATCTGCCCTTGAATTTGTGAATTGAGTCCATACATTCATACTGTCAAGATTCGTAGTTTAAATTTCACGAGGGGATTTCTGATGTCGGAAGAAGCAGAGAAGAAGGAAAACGGCGCGCAGGCACAGGCAGAGGCTTCAAGTCAGCCGCAGGCAGAGCAGGCCGCTGAGCAGCCGCAGGCGACAGGGCAGAGCGCAGAGGCGGCAGCCTCTGAGGTGAAGGACCAGGCAGCTCCTGCTGAGGCAGGCGCAGAGTCTCCCGCTCCCGCTGCTGACGCAAAGGCAGAGCCCGCAAAGGCAGAGCCCGCGAAGGAGGAGACTCCCGAGGAGAAGCTGCAGAAGGAGCTTGCCTCGCTGAAGGAGGAGAACCAGAAGCTCAAGGGCGAGAAGGACGATCTCTCAAGAAAGCTCCGCGACTCCGGCGACAAGGTCCAGGCAGCCATCCGCCAGCTGGCCGAGAACGCGAACGAGATGAAGCGCATGGCAGGGCAGAAGGAGAGGGAGGTCCAGAACGCGAAGGACTTCGCCATACAGAACTTCGCCAAGGAGCTCCTTACCGTCGCGGATGATCTGGACAAGGCCCTTGAGTCGATGCAGAAGGACGGAAATGAGGCGATAAAGGCCCACATCGCCGGAATCGAGCTCACCAAGAAGGCCCTCGTGAAGGCCCTTGCCGCAGGCGGCGTTGCCGAGGTTGAGGCAAAGAAGGGCGACGTGTTCGACCCGAACGTCGAGCAGCAGGTCGCCATGATTCCGTTCCCCTCTGCAAAGCCTGATACCCTGGTCGACATCATCCAGAAGGGCTATACCCTGAACGGCCGCTGCATCAGGGCGGCGAAGGTCGTCGTCGTCGCTCCGCGCCCCGAGGAGGAAGAGCAGCAGCCTGAGGAGCCCGCTCCCAAGGCTGAGGAGCAGACGCCTGAGTCAGACGGGAAGCTGGATGCCCCCGCGTCAGAGGCCGCAGGCGGCGCTGAAGGCAAGGAAGGCGCCGGCAAGGAGTAATCCTCCATCCATACACTAAGTCCGGGGCCTCGCTGCCCCGGCTCTTTTCATAATGTCCGGTACTTTTTCGGACTCCATAGACGCGGAGGGCGTTATGAAAATCGGCATAGACATCAGCGGGGCTGCCGTACGCGCGGCGGCCCTTGACCGGAGCGGAAGGCTCATCACGGGCGGCAGCGCGGATTGCGCAGTGCAGCCTGAGGGCGTGCCGGTCCCATTTTTGCCAGATATCCTCGGAAGGGCTCCCTCTGATCCAGCCCTCCAGGACATAAGCTCAATGTTCGGCATCTCCTTCAGCAGGACTGAGGGCGGCTTTGCCGGCATCAGGCTCCCGTCAGGAGCGGTAGGTGATCCCGAGAGCATGCTCTCCGGGCTCATTTCCAATGTTCTGAGGCAGGCTGAGGCGTCCTTCGGGCAGAAGGCAAGCTCTGCCGTGATTGCGGTTCCCGGCTTCTATACAAGAGCCGCACGCGCGGCCGCCGCGAGGGCAGCTGAGGCTGCCGGTATAAAGGCTGAGCGGGTGGTGTCGCGCGCTTATGCCGCGGCCGCAGCCTCAGCAGCCTCCCTGGTGAGGAGCGGTCCCGGGCTTACATCCGCCTTTGAGCTTTCTGAGATGGGCTGGAGCTTCCATGTCGTGGGGTATGAGCCTGATATGGAGAGGGGCCTCTCCGTTGAGGACATGCTTGCCGCCGCGGGCGGCGACACCGGCATGTTCATGCTGGACTACGGCATTGCCTCAAAGCTTCTGGGAGGCGGCAGCCCTGACATTGAGCTTATAAGGTCAGTGAGGAAGCTCAGAACTGTCCTCAGGGACAGCGAAGACGCAATGGGCGTCTGGCAGGGACAGCAGTTCAGGCTGGGCAGGGAGGTGGTCATGCAGACAGCCGCCGAGCTGTTCAGGAACCATCTTGAGATCATCAGAAAGAGAATGCGGACGTTCGGCATCGGCCTGGTGAGGGAGACTGCCTCAGCTGGGATCGGGGGCTATACCGCACTTCCCGGAGTTATAAACATCTACTGCGGGGAGCCCATGATGAAGGCGCGCGGCGCGGAGTATGACTCTCTTTACGGTGCCGCGCTCCTCTGCCTGCACGGGAGCATCGCCGGCGCTGAGGCATTCCCCTACGGGCTCACGGGCGAGGTCCTTCTCCGTCCTGCGGCTCCATCGGGCTACGGCTCCATTCCGAGAAGGATGGCCGCGAGGAGCGTGCCGGTCAAGATAGTCCAGAAGTGCGCAGGCCTTCTTCAGAGCAGGCCGGTGAGGTTCGAGATCCCCTCCGGCATGGCTCCCTACGGGCTTGCGCTTTCCGAGAACGGAATGCCGCTCGGCCGCTTCGGCTTCGGGAGGAGCACGGGCGCGTCAGACCGTCCGGTCTCCGGCGAGGTGTCGGCAAAGCCCGCCGGAGCGGACAATGCCGTGCTCGCAGAGGTCAGGGTTCCCGAGCTGGGTCTCGACATAACGGCTGAGGTCTCGCCGCTCTCTGATCCGGGGCAGGAGACGAGGCAGGCGGAGGCTGAGTCCGGCAGCGCGCCTTCTGGCGATGCTCCCGGATCCGCCTCATCCGCTTCCGGGGCTGCACCGGATGGCCAAAAGCAGGCTGCCGGCGCAGATGGGCAGGGCAAAGAGCAGAACAAGACTCAGGGAGAGGCCGGAGAGGATCCGGAGATGGTTTCCCGCTCGAGGATGGAGCGCGAGATCGAGAAGGCCCGCGACTTTGCCGTAACGTCCTTTGCCAAATCCCTCCTTGCCCCGCTTGACGCGATGGAGGCGTCGCTCGCGCATATGGGCGACGATCCGGCGCTCGCCGCGTACCGGGACGGCACCATACAGATTTACCGCCTGTTCCTCAAGGCCTTCAGCGACAACGGGCTCGTCCAGATCGATCCGGAGAAGGGCTCAGTGTTCGATCCGAACACCGAGGAGGCAATAGCGTCAGTTGGCGGCGGGGACGGGAGCGAGATCATCATCGAGACCAAGGCCAAGGGCTACAGCCTCAACGGACGCTGCATCCGCTACGCCAAGGTCATAGTAGGAAGCGGGGGAACGGAAGGCGGCTCATAGCGTTAGTTTACTTTCACAGGGGCAGGGCGGCACTGAGGTGACGTCCTGCCTTTTCTGTTCCTGGGCATATGCTTTTTACATGGCATCTGCTGCGCCTCTCAGGCAGCGGGGAGGCATGGATTTCCGGACTTGCCCGCACCTCTCACGGCCCCGCGGCATTCTGAAGCCGGATTTAATGAAGCTCACAGGCAAAAATTTAAACAAAAAATCACTTTTTCTTGAATTTAAAACAGCCATCCCCATATAAGCGGATGTGAATGACAGAGCACCCCAAAGATGGCAGCTGTCATACAAGAGTTTGACGAAATACAACATTCAAGGAGTTTCAAAAATGTCAAAGATTATTGGTATAGACCTTGGTACCACCAACAGCTGCGTGGCGGTGCTCGACGGTGACAGGGCAAAGGTTCTCGAGAACTCTGAGGGCAAGCGCACCACCCCTTCAGTAGTTGCCTACACCAAGGACGGCAACATCGTTGTCGGCGATCCGGCAAAGAACCAGGCGATCTCCAACTCCGGAAACACCTACTACTCAATCAAGCGCCTTATCGGACGCAAGTTCAATGATCCTGAGGTTCAGCGCGACATCAAGGTTCTGCCCTTCAAGATTGTCGAGGCAGACAACGGCGATGCCTGGGTTGAGGTAAAGGGCAAGAAGATGGCTCCTCCGCAGATTTCCGCAGAGGTCCTCCGCAAGATGAAGAAGTCCGCTGAGGACATCCTCGGAGAGAAGGTAACCGAGGCCGTCATCACCGTTCCTGCATACTTCAACGATGCTCAGCGTCAGGCAACCAAGGACGCAGGCCGCATCGCCGGACTTGACGTAAAGCGCATCATCAACGAGCCTACCGCCGCTGCATTCGCCTACGGCGTTGACAAGGTCCATGGCGAGAGCAAGATTGCGGTCTACGACTTCGGCGGCGGCACGTTCGATATCTCCATCATCGATATCGATGAGGTTGACGGCGAGAAGACCTTCGAGGTTCTTGCGACCAACGGCAACACCCACCTGGGCGGCGATGATATCGACAACCGCATCATCGACTTCCTCATCAATGAGTTCAAGAACTCGAACGACATTGATCTGAGCAAGGACAAGCTTGCCCTCCAGAGACTCAAGGAAGCAGCAGAGAAGGCCAAGATCGAGCTCTCCTCCGCGCAGGAGTCCGAGATCAACATCCCGTACATCAGCTCGAACCAGAACGGCCCGGTCCACATGAACATCAAGCTGACCCGCGCGAAGCTCGAGTCCCTTGTTGAGGATCTGGTAAACGGCTCCCTCGGCCCTGTTGAGCAGGCCATCAAGGATTCCGGACTCTCCAAGAGCGACATCAATGAGGTCATCCTGGTCGGCGGCCAGACCCGCATGCCGATGATTCAGCGTGTCGTAAAGGAGTTCTTCGGCAAGGAGCCCCGCAAGGACGTCAACCCTGATGAGGCAGTTGCGCTCGGCGCAGCAATTCAGGGCGGCGTGCTCTCCGGAAGCAAGAACGACGTTCTGCTCCTCGATGTAACCCCGCTTACCCTCGGAATTGAGACTCTTGGCGGCGTAATGACTCCGCTCATCCCCAAGAACACCACTATTCCGACCAAGAAGGCCCAGACCTTCTCGACCGCCGAGGACAACCAGACTGCAGTTACCATTCATGTCCTGCAGGGCGAGCGCAAGCAGGCTATGTACAACAAGTCCCTTGGCCAGTTCAACCTTGAGGGCATCAACCCCGCACCGCGCGGAATGCCGCAGATTGAGGTAACCTTCGATATCGATGCCGACGGCATTCTCCATGTATCGGCAAAGGACAAGGCTACCGGCAAGGAGCAGAACATCACCATCAAGGCCTCCTCCGGACTTTCCGATGACGATGTCCAGCGCATGGTCCGTGAGGGCGAGCAGAACGAGGCAAACGACAAGAAGTTCGCTGAGCTGGTCGAGGCAAGGAACCGCGCAGACGCTACTGTCCATGCCGTACGCAAGCAGCTCGATGAGAACGGCAGCAAGATCCCGGCTGACAAGCGCGAGGAGATTGAGCGTGCCGTCAACGAGCTCGAGAATGCCGCAAAGGGCGACGACAAGGATGTGATTGCCACCAAGGAGCAGAAGCTCATGGCAGCAGCGCAGGCTCTTGCCCAGGCCGCACAGCAGGGAGCTCAGCAGGGCCCTCAGCCTAACCAGTCCTACTCACAGGGCAGCGCCGGCAGCAGCTCTTCAGGCAGCAGCAAGGGTGACGACAACATTCAGGACGCTGAGTTTACCGAGAAGTAATCCAGAGGACTGACATAGAGAACGGGAGGCGCCTCCGGGCGTCTCCTTTCCTGGCAGCCAGCACGAGAGAGCGGTGAGGACTCTCTCGTGCTGGAGCCGTAATCAGCAGACCATGATGATCGATGCCTTAGGGCGTACTTAAAGGAGAACGCTTCCGGGGCGTGCCGGAACTGCAAATATCATGAAAGACTATTATGAGATACTGGGCGTCTCCAAAGACGCGAGCGACGAGGAAATAAAGAAGGCGTTCAAGCGTGCTGCCATCAAGTACCATCCGGACCGCCATCCTGATGATCCTGAGAAGTACGCGGCCAAGTTCAAGGAAGTGAACGAGGCCTACGACGTCCTCTCCCATCCTGAGAAGCGCCAGATGTACGATCAGGGCATTGATCCCAACCAGCAGGGCGCAGGCGGCGGCTTCCAGGGCGGCTTCGGCGGCGGTGACTTCGGGGACATCTTCGGTGATATCTTCGGGGACATCTTCGGGCGCCACGGCGGCGGCAGGGGCGGGCAGGCCGAGCCCGAGAGGGGCGCTGACCTGCAGATGGACTGCACCGTTACCCTTGAGGAGGTCTACAGGGGCTGCACCAAGGACATCTCGCTGCAGACGCTCGTTGAGTGCCCTGACTGCCATGGCTCAGGCGCGGCCGCGGGCTCTGAGCCCGAGACCTGCCCGTACTGCCACGGCTCAGGCCAGATCACCATGCGCCAGGGCTTCTTCCAGGTAAGGCAGCCCTGCCCGCACTGCCACGGCACCGGCAAGTATGTGAAGACTCCCTGCTCCCACTGCCACGGCTCGGGCACCGTCAAGAAGCGCAAGACGCTCAGCGTCAGGATCCCTGCGGGCGCCGACAGCGGAATGGTGCTCCGCCTCTCAGGCGAGGGACAGGCAGCTCCGCGCGGCGGAATGCCGGGCGATCTCTACGTGCGCATCATCGTGGAGCCGCACCGCATTTTCACCCGCGAGGACTCCACGCTCTACTGCGAGGTTCCCATCAGCTTCGTTACTGCGGCGCTGGGCGGCAGCGTTACCGTTCCGACGCTTGACGGCGAGAAGAGCATTACAATCTCCGGCGAGACCCAGACCGGGAAGCGCTTCCGCCTCCGCGGCTGCGGCATGCCGACCACCTCAGGCGGCAAGGGCGACCTGATTGTCGCTGTGAAGGTCGAGACTCCTGTGAAGCTCAATGAGGAGCAGAAGGATCTCCTCCGCAAGTTCGGCGACTCGCTGGGCGAGTCACAGGACAAGCCGGGCAGCCACAGCCCTGAGGCGAAGGACTTCGTTGACAGGATCAAGCAGTTCTTCAAGGATCTCAAGAAATAATCATCTGCGGGCGGCACGCTGCCCGCATTGGTAAGTAGTTTTTAAGAGGCCGCCCAGGCGGCCGTAAGGGGGAATTTCAATGGCTGACGAGATTATCGCTCTTACCGTGGAAGGTGCGGCAAAGCTCAAGAAGGAGCTTGAGTACCGCAAGAACGTCAAGCGCCCGCAGATCACTGCGGCGATTGCCGAGGCACGCGAGCACGGGGACCTGAGCGAGAACGCCGAGTACCATGCAGCAAGGGAGCTTCACAGCCAGAACGAGGCATTCATCAAGGATATTGAGGGCAAGCTCTCGAACTGCCGCATCATCGATGTAACGAAGCTCAACAACGACGGAACCGTAGTGTTCGGCTCAACCGTCTCCTTCATCGGGAAGAAGCTCGAGGATGAGGACGAGTACGAGGACTACCTTGACTACGATGAGTCCGACTACGCCGATGAGGACCTTTCCGAGTACACCATCAAGAACACCTACAAGCTGGTGGGCGACGATGAGGCAGACATCGCGCAGAAGATGATCTCCTCCAACACCCCGATCGGCCGCGCGCTTATCGGAAAGAAGGTCGGGAAGTTCGTGCCGGTGAAGCTCCCCTCAGGCTGCTTCGTCTACAAGATCATGAAGGTCGAGTACATCTGACAGCGCTTTGCCTCATGGTACAGATATGAGAATGCCCGGGATATCCCGGGCATTTGCATTCCGGGCCTGCGGAAAGCAGGCCTGATTGGGTTTCCGCACCAGCTGCTTATTTGTCCTTCGGCAGGGAGAACTTCGAGTCCTTCTTCTTCTGCCTGAAGAGGGTGATGACGTTCCCTACAATCTGGATGGTCTCGCTTGAGGTGGCCCTGGAGAGCTCCTCAGCGGCGGCGGTCCTTGAGTCGCGGTCGCCTCCCAGGATCTTCACCTTGAGAAGCTCGTGGTTCTCGATGGAGCTGTCGAGCTCCTTTATAAGGGACTCGGTGATTCCCTTCTGCCCGATGGTTACTACAGGCGAGAGGCTGTGGGCCTTTTCCTTAAGGTACTGAATCTGTTTCTGAGTAAGTGACATTGTTTGGTCCTGAGATGAAATCCTGATATAGTTTAGCCTAAAAAGCACAAGAGTGCGATCCGCGGCCGGGAACTCTGCCGGGATTTGCCTGTGAACTGGAGCGAATGATGGAAAATGACAGCGGCCGCCTGGTGGCGCTTGATACTGAAACAACCGGCATGAACAACGATGACGGAGGCGAGCACGTCGAGAAGGGACACCGCGTCATCGAGATCGGAGCAGTCGAGATCATGAACCGCCGCCTCACCGGGCGGAAGTATCATGTGTTCCTTAACCCGGAGATGCAGGTGTCGAAGGAGGCCGAGGCCGTGCACCACATCTCGGACGAGTTCCTCGCTGACAAGAAGAAGTTCATCGAGGAGATGCCGGGCTTTGTCGAGTTCATCAGGGGAAGCACGGTCCTCATCCACAACGCCTCGTTCGATACCGCGTTCCTCAACCAGGAGTTCAGCCTCGCGCACGCGAGCGAGACCATGGAGAGCGTCTCTAAGGTGGTTGATACGCTCGCTGTCGCCAAGGAGATGTTCCCCGGTGAGAGAGTGAGCCTCGACGCCCTCTGCACGAGGTTCGAGGTCGACAGGACAGAGCGTGAGACCGAGGGACACGGTGCGCTCCTCGACGCGCTCCTCCTGGCCGAGGTCTACCTCCGCATGACGGGCGGCCAGCGCGAGCTCACCTTCGGTGATGAATCCTCAGGCGGCGCGCCCGGAAGCAGGAAGAGGGCGAGAAAGACCGGCGCGCATTTCAAGGTCATCCATCCGAGCGAGGCGGAGCTGGCGCTCCATGAGAGCATACTTGACTATGTTGCGAGGGTGGGGCGGTGCACGCCGGTATTCAGGAAGGAGCCTGAGCCTCCTGCGGAAGGCTCTGAGGCGGCAGGAAAACAGTAAGCCCGGGCAGTGCCCGGGCTGTTCCCGTCGTGGAAAAGGAATTGCGGCTTAAGGCACGCCGTCTGCCGGCGTGCCTGCCTGGCTCTCGTAGATCACTGCCTGAGAAAGGCGTCCAGTTCCTTGCAGGTCTCATTCGTGTCAGGACTATTGTCGCATCCCGAATAGAAATAGCTTTTTACCTGTTCTTTGTTGTTCTTTGATTTGTAGTATTCTGCAAGTGTCAGGCAGCCCTCTTTCTGATGCAGGGAACAGGCAGTGTCAAGGAAATGCTCTGACTGTTCCTGATCATTTTTCCTCTGATGGTAATAGGCAGCCTCCATGCAGTAGTCGCCGTACGTTCTGTGGGCCGAATTGTAGTCCCGGAAGCCTGAAACCCCTTCATCGCACAGCTCGGTGATTTTCGTGATTTCCTCTTCCATGTATTTGCTGTACTGATCCTTGTCGCAGCTGTTTCCCACAGTGCCGCCGGAGTATTGCTCCAGTGCCGTGTGTATTTTCTTTACAATCGAGGCCTGCAGATTTTCTGCATCCTTATTGCCAAGCCTCACGGCGTATGAAAGATTCTGTGCAGCAAGGAGAGGCGGGGCAAGCTGAGGTCTGCACTGATCCTTGCCTTTCTGGTTTTTTGCATACTCAAGGGCTGCTGACTGGTAGCATATCTCTGCCAGGCCCGGATCATATCTGGTTGTTTTCCAGACGCTGCATGCTGCATTGAGGTAATAACTGAACATATCAGCGTCTGTGAACATGGCACCGCCGGTAATTACTCTCATTTTGTTCACATAGTAGTCTGCTGCATATGCGCATGCCTCAGCATAATAGCGGTTGGTGCAGGCGAGCTCGAAGATCTTCTTGGCTTCCTTCTTCCCCTCATCGCCGGCCACGCCTTTCTGGTACAGCTTTGCCATTTCTACGCATCCCTCCGTATCGCCAAGCTCGCAGCCCTTGGTGAAGTATGACAGTGATGAACTGACATCTTTATCGATATTCAGCCACTTCCTTTCATAAATATGGCCAAGCTTCGTGCAGCTGGGGCCTTCTTTGTAGTTGGTGCATTCTTTTTCATACTCTTCGATGGCTTTGCCCAGCGTCCTTATTGCATCGCCGATGTTTTTCTTCTGATGGTAGAGGCTCGCAAGTTCCTGACAGGCTGGTGCGAAATACCTGCTGCAGGAATTTTCAAGAAGCTGCTGCGCTTTCCCGTCGTCCTTGCTGATTTTTATATTTTCCTTTTTGACGTCAATTCCGTTGTGATACATCCATGCAAGCTGCACACAGGCATCGTCATAACCCTGATCGCAGGATTCCTTGAAGTAGTCGTACGCGCTGTCGCACATAAAGCTCAGGATAAAGCAGCTGTGCTGGAATTCCCTGGAGTGCTCCGCATATTCTGCAGCCTGGGCCTCGGAATCAACGTCGTCTTCCGGCTCCGGAGCATCGATGTCGTCCGCATAGCATGCAGGGCCTGCTGCCAGCAGAAGGGCGGCGGCAATTCCGCACGCGAGCCTTGTTCCTCCAGACTTAAGAGCTGTTAATAAACCTGTAATCAGATTCTGTTTCATTTTCCGCCTCGCTATTGTCTGATGCTTTTATCAGCCGTCGTGTGACCGGGATTTCAGTTTCTTAAGTTTACTGCTGTGATTTTTTATGACCATATTTTTTTTGCAGGAATAATGTCTGTTTATGACAGCTGCGTCACTTTTTAAGAAGCAGGGCATTCTGCCTGTCACCAGGACATATGCAGGCTCAGGATTGTGCAGCAGAGGGATGGGATAGTCACGTACCGGAGAGGTGCGTTCAGTGAGGAAGGCAGTTTGCTTCTGCGACAGGAATTAAGTGCCGCGGCAGTCGCTGCGGCAGATATTTGGTGGCTCAGCCTCTGGGCTTTGTCGGGCAGGAGTTCTCTGAGAGCACGGAGTTCCCCTCGGTGAACTGGTCCTGCTGCATGTTGCGGATCCTGATGAACTCGTCAAGGTGCTCGAGGGAGACCTTTACGATCTTCGGATCGAAGTGGTGCCCGCTCTCCTCCCGGATGAGCTTGAGGATTTTGTCGAGCGGCCAGGCCTTCTTGTAGCACCTGTCGGAGCCGAGCGCTTCGAACACGTCGGCAAGGGCGGCGATGCGTCCGTAGAGCGGGATCTCCTAGCCCTTGAGACCGAGCGGGTATCCTGAGCCGTCCCATTTCTCGTGATGATTGCAGGTGATGATGCCGGCGTTCATGAAGAGCGGAAGTCCTTACCGTGCTTTGCCTTTGTATCTGTCTAATTTTGATGTAGGTCATTTAAACTATCGCAATGGCAAATTTTATTTGTGGAACTTGAGAACAACTCTTGCAGCATTTCGGAATCCCATACCAGATCTAGGCTTTCCTTACACCGATGCATGATGTCGCGATATTTTCTACATTTCGATATTTAATTGTTTAAATATTGTCATTAAAAATATTTCTACCTATATTAAAGTGTTATTATCCACATAATTAATTTTACATTAATGTTCAACTAAATTTGCGGATTTTGACAGATACTAAGTATAAAAGTTTGCGGATTTTGACAATCACGAGGTATAAAAGTTTGCGGATTTTGACATTTGTAAAAGTAATGATTTGATTTTTGCGATAATTTATTTAAACATATTTAAACGTTTGTAAATGGCGGAAAAATGACGAAAAGAATCTTTAAAAGAAAACTGTATCAACAGATGCTGGAGTGGAAAACTAATCAGCATGGTACAACGGCTTTGCTGATCAGAGGTGCAAGGCGTGTAGGAAAATCGACCATAGCAGAGTCCTTTGCCAAGAATGAATATAAGAGCTATATTCTTGTTGACTTTTCTGAAGCACCGATGGCTGTACATAAGCTATTTGAAGATATATCGGATTTAGATTATCTTTTTACCCAACTTCAGCTTCGCTATCGTAAAGATCTGTTTCACCACAAATCAGTGATCATCTTTGATGAGATACAAAAAGAGCCGCTTGCCCGTCAGGCCATAAAAAAACTCGTTAAAGATGGACGTTATGATTACATCGAAACAGGTTCCCTTCTAAGCATAAAGAAAAAGAAACAGAATATCCTTATTCCAAGTGAAGAGACGCGCGTGGACATGTATCCCATGGACTATGAAGAGTTTCGCTGGGCACTTGGTGATGAGACTACAATTCCGCTTATACGCAAGATGTTCAACGAGAGAACACCGCTTGGTGATGATACTAATCGTCAGCTAATGCGTGATTTCCGTCTCTATATGCTTGTCGGAGGAATGCCTCAGGCAGTGGACGATTATCTTGACACCAGCAACCTGAGTATAGTTGATCAGCGAAAGCGCAGCATCCTGGAACTGTATGATGATGATTTTTACGAACTTGATCCTTCCGGGAATACATCGGCACTATTTCATGCTATTCCAGCTCAGCTGAACAGCAATGCCTCACGTTATCAGGTTTCAGCTGTAATTGATGGTAGCAGAGCTGAGAGGGTTGGTGAGCAAATTAACATTCTGAAAGATTCAATGACAACCAATATTGCATATCATGCTAATGATCCAAGTGCCGGACTGGCATTTCATATATCAAGGGAACGCTTCAAGCTGTTCTGCGGTGATACGGGATTGTTCGTTACTCTGGCTTTCTGGGACAAGAAGTTCACCGATAATATAATCTATCAGAAATTGCTGAGCGGCAGGCTTCGGGCTGACTTGGGGTACCTGTACGAGAATGTGGTAGCCCAAATGCTTGTGGCTGCCGGAAACTGCCTTTATTACCATACCTGGCCTGTTCCTGCAGCTAACAGAAACTATGAGATTGATTTTCTTCTGTCCAGGAAAGATAAAATTTGTCCTATTGAAGTTAAGTCATCTCAGTCAAGTGAGCACAAGTCAATCGATGAGTTTCAAAAGAAATTCTCTTCAAGAATACTGCAGCGTTATATGCTTTATACAAAAGATCTCAGAAAAGAGCACGATTTGCAGTGTTGCCCTGTGTATATGACTGCATTTCTGTGACTTTCAGTTAATAACCACAATAAGAAATCAAGTAGCCGCCCCTTCTCCTCAAAAGTGCGGCGGAATTCTCAGCCTTTGGGCTTTGTCGGGCAGGAGTTCTCTGAGAGCACGGAGTTCCCCTCGGTGAACTGGTCCTGCTGCATGTCGCGGATCTTGATGAACTCGTCAAGGTGCTCGAGGAAGACCTTCACAATCTTCGGGTCGAAGTGGTGCCCGCTCTCCTCCCGGATGAGCTTGATGATTTTGTCGAGCGGCCAGGCCTTCTTGTAGCACCTGTCTGAGCCGAGCGCGTCAAACACGTCGGCAAAGGCTGTGATCCTGCCGTAAAGGGGGATCTCCTCGCCCTTGAGCCCGAGCGGATAGCCCGAGCCGTCCCATTTCTCATGGTGGTAGTAGGCAATGATGCCGGCGACACGGAAGAGCTGCAGATCCGAGTCCTTCAGCATGTCGTAGCCGATCTTGGAGTGAGTCTTCATGATGGCCCACTCGTCAGGATCGAGCTTGCCGGGCTTGTTGAGGATCCTGTCAGGGATGCCGATCTTGCCGATGTCATGGAGAGGCGCTGCGCGCTTGAGCATATCCTGCTCGGCCTTCGGGAGCCCCAGGAGCTTGGTGATGAGCTCGCAGTAGAGCGACACGCGCTTTACGTGGAGTCCGGTCTCCTTGGACCTGGTCTCGACCACCTCGCTCAGGCGGTAGATGATCTCGCGCTGGTTGTGGTCGATGACCTCCCTGAGGCGCAGGTTGCGGTAATTGATGGTGATGGTCTGTATGAGGAGATCAAGCATCCTCGAGTCGCCGCGCATCTTGGCCTCGTCTATCGGATCAAGCCTGAAGACCATGCCGTAGAGCTCCTGGTCCGACATGTTGAGGCAGATGTAGCAGCTTGTCCCCTTGTATATAAGGGCCTGGCTGCCGGAGATGCTCTCGAAGATGACCTTGTTGATGTCATCATGATCATAGGGCTGCTTTGTAGCGAAGTCTGTTACCGATATGCCGCTGTCGTACTTGTTGCCGCGGTAGGAGTAGGCGCTCACGTTCAGGTAGCCGGAGAGGCTCCAGGCGGGAAGCCCTATTTCGTTGAGCTTCTGGTAGATGGCCGCCTCGAAGCTGTCCTGGGTCTGCGCGGTGAGAAGGACCTTGGAGAAGCCGAAGATGTCGGTCAGGGCGATGTTCTGCCTGTTGACCTGCATCATGTCCATGAACGAGTGGACGTTGGAGCGGATCAGCGTGCGTAGCTTCTGCGCGGTGAGCTCGGTCTTCTCGCGGTAGTCATCGATGTCATACTCGCGGAGCATGTTCTCCTCGGGTATGACGCCGGGCTGCCCGGTCCTGATGACTATCCTCATCGTGGGATTGCTGAGGCGCTTCCTGATGTACTCGATGACATTTATGCCGGCCGTGTCGGTCTCCATGACGATGTCGAGGAGCACCAGGGCGATGTCAGGGTTGGCGTCAAGCACACGGCAGGCCTCCTTTGCGCTAGGCGCGTAGAGGAGGCGGCACTGCTTGCCGAAGATCTCGTAGCCGCTTATGGCAAGCTGCGTAACGTTGAATACCTCCTCCTCATCGTCAACGATAAGGATTTTCCAAGGAGCAGCGCTGGTTGCCCCGCTGTCATTTCCGTCGACTTCATCGAAAAAGGTTATGGTATCCGTGCTCATGTTCACTTACCTGAAATGCTTAAAGACCTGCGCCCAAAATGATATTATCAGCAAAAATCTTTTACAAACAGTGGTATCTGTCATACATTATGAAGATAAGGCTGTTTTATCGCGCAGTTCCTGAGAATTTCCCAGGAATGCGTGATGAGGCCTTTACGCTGTTTGAGTGCTGGCGGCAGGATGGACTGCCGCTTCCATGATCTTACCGGAGGACCCGATGACCGAAACTGACATTCTTGGCGACCTTGAGGAGGCGAGCCGCGTACTTGACTCATTCATAGCATCAGGCGGCGCTGCTGCGATTGAGAAGGCCGGGAAAATCATGGCGGAGAGCCTCCGGAACGGCGGCAAGATCATCTCCTGCGGCAACGGCGGATCGAACTGCGACGCCATGCACTTCGCCGAGGAGCTCACCGGCCGCTACCGCAATGACCGGAGGGCGCTCGGCGCCGTTGCCATTGACAACCCGGGGCACCTCACCTGCGTCGGGAACGACTACGGTTTCAATTACGTGTTCTCCCGCTTCGTCGAGGGCGTCGGAAGGGCAGGTGACGTGCTGCTCGGCATCTCCACATCCGGGAACTCCGGGAACATCGTGGAGGCTGTGGAGTCCGCGAAAAAGGCCGGGATAAAGACCGTTGTCCTCACCGGCAATGATGGCGGCAAGCTCGCAGGGCTCGCCGACGCCGAGGTAAGGGTTCCGTTCCACGGCTATTCGGACAGGATCCAGGAAGTGCATATCAAGATTATCCACATCCTGATCCGCTACATAGAGGACGCGCTTTCCCTCAGCTTCGGCGGGAATGGCGGGCACTGAGAGGCGCCGTTGCCCATGCAGCTGAGACAGAAGGAGGGAGGCTTTCTCTTCCTCAGGATCCCGGGGAGCCGTAAAATAAGGAAGCTCCTCGGCATTGCCGCGTTCCTTGTCCTCGCCGGCACCGGCGGAAAATACTATGGCGTGACCGACTGCCTCTCGGGGCTCCTCGGACTCAGGGGATCCGCGGCCGTCGCGCCCGCACCGCACGTGAGGCCCGGCACCGGGCGCCAGGGGGAGGCTCAGGTGCGCTCCGGGGCAGGCGCGGCCGCCTCCAGACAGCAAAAGGAGAGTCCCCGGCAGGGCGCTGGGCCTCAAATCCCTGAGAACCTCACGGCTGACTATTTCCTCGGGCTCCTCAGGGATGATCAGGGGAATGGCGGAGCACAGGGAGCCGCGCGCGGGGGCGGCTCCGGAAAGTAGTTTTGCCCGGCATGCCTGATGCCGGCACCAAGGATGTTCTGACTCACAGTGAGCAGTAGATTCTTCGAGTTTCGTCTTCCCCTATTTTTCGCTCCTAATTTTTAAGCCGCGACTTTTTCTGTCATAAATTCATAGTGGTCA
>ONIT01000069.1 GCA_900317945.1 uncultured Pseudomonadota bacterium | reverse complement strand
GGCATGTGCAGGAACCCGTTCAGCGTATCGGCAAAGGTAACCATCTCACCATCCGGGAGATACGGGTTCGGTACGCTCTCGCAGCAGTCTATTTCATCAATCAGCACAAAATGCCTCTGGCCGCCATCCTGGCACCGCCCATGAACGAGCCTGCTGAGCTCAATGGGGTTCCGGTACATGGCGTTCTCCGGCCTGTCAAGCGGCAGAAGGATTATCTGATCCCTGCTGATGCCCTGCCCCAGGAGGGAGCTTCTGAGAAGCTCAAGAAGCGTGGATTTGCCGCATCCAAGGATTCCGGTCAGCACCTTGATCTCGCCGTTTCCGATGGCGCTCAGGCACTTTCTGAGATAGCTGTCCCTGCTGAACATAGATATCCTGTTTAGAGATTTCCGACAAATACCGGTTTTCTCCAAACAGAATAGCGCATGCTGGTTTCCGCTGGTGCTCAGGCGCTTTCTGAGGTAACTGTCCCTGCCGAACATAGATGCCTGTTTAGAGATTTTCGGAAAATGCCGGTTTTCTCTAAACAGAGCGGAGCAGAATGTCAGTCTTGATGCTCAGAGTCTTCGGCATCCGCCATCAGGCCCCATCAGTGATGCCTCTGCCTCCTGATTTTGGCTTTCAGGCGCAAAGCAGTGATGCTGATAAAATGCGGCTTATGCAGCATGAGGTGAACAGCATGGCATTCAGAAAGATAGGACTGGGAAACGTACCGTTCTCTTACTTCAACAAGAGAAACCTGGTTTTCGCTGACAAGACCAGGTATGTTCAGAAGCTTGAGGAACTCGGGTCAAGCGCTGTTATGTTCCTGAGACCCAGGCGCTTCGGGAAGACCCTTTTCACTGACATACTGCAGAGCTACTACGACAGAAGCCTTGCCGCCGGGTTTGATGCAAACTTCAGCGGTACATGGATTAATGATCACCGCACGCCTCTCGCGAGCTCCTATTACTGTCTTCGGTTTGACTTCTCTCTGGTGCCGCCGCAGCCTGACCGGATCTCACAGGGATTTATTGGGGCAGTGATCGCAGGTCTGACTGACTTCACCGTGAGCTACCCTGACATGGGGCTGCCGCCGGAAAGGCTTAATCCGGATCTTTACGATTCCCCTTCCTCGCTGCTTCTCGCCTTTATGTGCAATTTCATGCTTCATGCCGGTCCTGATGCAAGGCTTTTCCTGATTATCGATGAATATGACTACCCTGCCAGCCATGTGCTTTCATCAGAGGGCAGGACATCCCGTGAACAGGCTTTCTCAGCAGCTCTGCAGGAAAGGATAGTCAAATCTTTTTACACCTGCATAAAAAGCTTCACAGGAGATTCGGCTGAGCGCCCAATTGCCAGGATCTTTATCACCGGAGTCCTGGCAGAGTCTCTGGATTCAGTTACGTCAGGCTTCAGCATTGCCACAGACATAAGCTCAGACGCAGAATTCAATGCCATGGCCGGCTTCACGCGCGATGAATTATCCAAAGTCGTTGACGGGACCGTGGACTTCAGCCGTCTTAATGGAATAACCAAAGAGCAGGTTATGGAAGTCATGGAGAAGCGCTATGACGGTTACTCATTTTCCCAGTATGCGGATGAGAGAATTTTCTGTCCGGATATGTGCCTCAATTTCCTCAGCGGAAGCAAGAGACAGCATCAGCCAGGCGATCTTCAGCAAGGAAAGCGTTGCCGCTGACATACCTGATACTCTCAATCTGAAAAAGGCAGGCTCCTTCAGTCAGGATCAGACGGTATCACTGCTTGCGTACCTTGGCTTCCTGACGATTGATCCTGAGACCTCGAACAAGACGGGAATTCTGCACTGGCGCTGTCCAAATGAGGTGTGCTACATGACTTTCGTTGAATGCGAGGCACAGGCCATCGGCTTCATAAGATCAAGCGGGCTTGACCTTTCCGGAGTCACTGAACGTGGGGACATCATGCCGCTCATCAGAGAGACGTCAAGCCGCATTGCAGGGCTTCCCTCCTCTGCGTTCTCAGGCTTCAGCGAGCGCAGCCTGCAGACTGTCTTCTATTACACGGCAATGGACAGCGACGATGAGTCCCTGCAGCCGGAGCTTCTATGCGATACGGGTAGCCGCGGCCGGGCAGATCTCTTCATCAGGAACATGAGAAGCGGCGGCAGTCAGTACCTTCTTGAGCTCAAATATCTCTCTGAGGCAAAAGGAACAGAAGCGGCGGTCGCGTCAAAGCTCGAGGAGGCAAAGGAGCAGCTTGCCCGCTATCGGGAGGCGCCCAATTTCAAGGACATGAAAAACCTTGACTGCTGGACCATAGTCTTTGTGAACAGGGAGCCGAAGGCTGTCGAGAAGCTCGTCTGACTGAAAGCGCGGCCCGCCCAATAGCTGTCCATACTGAGTCAGTTCCGCGGGTGCCTCTCCGGATTCATCCAGGCAACACTCCACCATCAGCGAAAATCTTCCCGGAAAAGCCCTCTGCGATTGAAAATATTCCCGTCCGGAATTAAACTCCATATGCGGACGCCCGTTAATTCTATTATTCCGCTCTGAATACTATACATATAGAGAGACAGGGCAGCCGCAGAGGCTTTGGGAACACAAGGAGGCACCATGGAACTCACACTGAGCCAGCGTGCACGGTACGCGAGGAACATCGCGGTAAGCGAGATAGGCGAGGAGGGACAGCAGAAGCTCCTTAAGAGCAGTGTCCTCATCTTCGGCGCCGGCGGGCTCGGCTCCCCCGCGGCGCTTTATCTCGCCGCTGCAGGCGTCGGCACCATCGGCATTGTCGACAGCGACTCTGTTGATCTCTCGAACCTTCAGAGACAGATCATCCACCGGATGTCGTCGCTCAGCAGGCCCAAGACCAGATCCGCCGCCGAGGCGCTCTCCGCGCTCAACCCCTTCGTGAGGGCAGTCCTCTACCAGAAGAGGGCCGACGAGGACTCAATTACTGACATCCTCCGCGACCGCCCCTGGGACTTCATCCTGGACTGCACTGACAACTACCCCACGAAGTTCCTCATCAACGACGCCTGCGTCAGGGAGAAGAAGCCCTTCTGCCACGCGGGCTTCCTCCGCTTCGCGGGGCAGGCGATGACCTATGTTCCGGGGAAGGGCCCGTGCCTCCGCTGCCTCTTCGGCGGAGTGCCGCCCGAGGAGAGAGCGCCGAGCCCGGCGAAGTTCGGCGTAGTCGGGGCAGTCTGCGGGATATTCGGCTCAATCGAGGCAGCCGAGGCCATCAAGTACATAATCGGGAAAGGCGAGCTCCTTACAGGAAAGCTCCTCACGGCAGACGCGCTCACCATGACGTTCAGGAAGATAGACGTTCCCCGCGATCCGGACTGCCCTGCCTGCGGAGGCCTGCAGGAATAGAGGGAGAGCGGCTCAGATGCCGCTCCTCACCCCGAGCCTCCCGCGGGCCGCCGTGGCTCGCCCGGCTGACGCCTCAGCGTCGAACATCGAAAAGCCCGAGACCTCGGAGATCTCCCGGCATCTCACGATAATCTCCTCTCCCGAGGGGAAATTCCCGCTCATGAGCTCAAAGCTCCTTGCCGAGACGAACACGCCCGGGGCCACAGGGCCGTCGGAGATGCCCCTCAAGACATTGAAGGCCGCCCGGAGTAGCGCGTAGGACTGCGCCATCACCTCAAGCACGGCAGGCGCCGCGAGCGAGCCGTCCGGAAGGAGCCCCTCGCATGGCCTCTGCCCCGGGGTGAAGGAGACCGTTCCTGAAAGGAGCTCACCCTCATCCACTGAAATGACATGATCAACGAAGAGCATTGGCTCCTTCTGCGGCATGACGCGACTGGCAAACTCTGGGGTATATACGCTCTCCGCTTCCATAAGCCTTTACCTCATTCCCGGCACGGGCCGGTTACCAGCACGGCGTTGTTCCCGCCGAAGGCAAAGGCGTTCGAGACCGTGTACGGGCGCCCGGCAACAGTGTCAGGCTCGGTTACGAGACAAAACTCCGGGATGACCGGATCGACGTCGGCGCTGTCATAGGGATGGAACGGGAGCGTGATCTCGCCCCTCGCGACCAGGGAGCAGATGAACTCGCTCAGTATGCCGGACGCGCCTAAGGTGTGCCCGGTGAGGTGCTTTATCGAGCTTGCCGGAACGTCAGGGAAGACCTCCGCGACAGCCTTCGCCTCCATCTCGTCATTGAGCCTGGTGCCGGTGCCGTGGAGGCAGACGTAGCCGATGTCGGAGCTTTTGAGCCCCGCTGACTTCAGCGCCTTCCTCATGGCCTCCGCCGCGTAGGTCCCGGTGGGCTCAGGCGAGGAGATGTGGTAGCCGTCGCTCGTGGCGCCGTAGCCCATCAGCATGGTGCTCCGGTCGCCGAGCATCTCGCGGGAGAGGACGCAGAGCGCGGTGCCCTCGCCGATGTTCATGCCCTTCCGGCTCCGGTGGAAGGGGAGGCAGGGCTCGTGGGAGAGCACGCCCAGGGACTCGAAGCCCGCCACCGCGATGCGGCTCAGCGTGTCAGTCCCCGCGACTACCACAGCGTCGCAGATGCCGGACTCAATGAGCCTCGCCGCGGAGATGAAGGCGCGGGCTGACGAGGAGCAGGCCGTGGCCACGGTGTAGACCGGGCCGCCGGCGCCGGTCATCTTCCGGAAGATGCCGGAGAGGTCACCGATGCGGCTCAGCCTCGCGTCATAGCAGAGCTGGGTCGGGGAGGCGCTGTTCGCCACGATGTTCTGCTCCACCTCGCTCACCGCGAGGTTTGAGGTGCCGATGACCGCCCCGACGCGCTCCGGGGTGAAGCGCTTCTTCGCCTCGGAGATGACGTCCGCGATCTGGGAGACCGCCTGGCTTATCATCTCGTCGTTCCTGCTGGGGCCGGAGCCTGACGGGGTGAAGGGCACGTTGACCCTCCCCAGGGGAACCTTCACGCCTCCGGGGAGATAGCCCCCGGTCATCTCAAGCTCGGGGAACCTCTCCTGGCGGAAGGCGTCGATCACCTCCTCCTCGCTCATGCCGAGACGGCACATCACGGAAAACCTGCTGATGAATAGCTTCATGATCCGCTCCCAGTGAACCTGAGGCTGCCGCTGCTCACCGGCGTGCCGTCAGAAAGTGTGAAGGCAAACAAGCATGATCCGGCTGATTTCCGGACAACTCTCAAAAGAAGATCCGACTCCGGGCCGACCTCATGCTGGAACTTGACCGCGGACGCGCCTTCAAAGGCGCCCTGCATGACTTTCCCCGCGGCATTGACCGCGATGAGGAAGAGCGCCGTCCCGGGGAAGATCTTCCTCTCCGGGAAATGCCCATTGAACCAGCCCGCGGAGGCGGGAACCCGGAACGATGCCGTATAGGCGCCGTCAGCTGCCGGCCCGCCGCTCAGCTCAGGCAGCCACATCGCCGTCGCCTCCCCTGAGCACATAGCGCATGAGCTGCACCGGATCCAGCGTGCCGGCGAGGCCGCTCTCAATGGTGAATGAGCTCCCCTTCCTCAGTATGAATCCCGCGGCGAACGTGCCGTACGCCGGGCCGTCGGAGGGGATCTCCATGATGGAGTTGGAGACCGGGTTCTCGTAGAAGACGAGCCCGCAGCACTTCGCGTCGCCTGACGAGATGGCCGCGTACGCCTCGGAGAGGGCCATGGCCACGATGTCATCCCCCGAGGAGAGCGAGACCGACTCGGCGTGGTTGCCCGAGACCATCGAGTAGTAGGCCGCCGGAGTGTTCTGCACCGAGTTCGAGAACTCGGTCGGGGAGACCGTGCCGTCCCCGGCAAGCGAGCTCAGCATGGTAACCGAGCGGAGGAGCTCGCCGTGGCGGCTCGCGAATATTATGCAGTCAGGCATCAGCGAGGTCTCCTGCTGCAGGCGCAGCATGACCTCGACCGCCGCCCGGTCGCCAGTGAGGAGGCGCCTTGAGAGCATCATCGGTATGTCAGGCGAGCTGACCCTGCCGTCTGACGCGGGGAACGGGCTCCCTGAGGCCGCCCACTTCTCCCAGTCAGCCCTTTCCGGAAGCTCCGGAGAGAGCCCGAGCGCGCCCTCCATGCCAAACGAGAAAATCATATGCCCTCCTGCCTCCGCCGGCAATTCCCGGGGAAACGCTCCACTGAAGTCAGACCTGCTCCTGCAGCTCGCGCGGCAGGTCAAAGTGGCTCCTCGTCTCAGGCACGCCGCCCGCCTCCTCGACAGTGCCGTGCGTGAGCTCCGCGACGCGCCTTACGACGCCGTCCACGATGATGTCAGGCGCGCTGGCGCCGGCGGTAATGCCGATGTCAGAGCCGTCAGCGAACCAGGACCCGTCGAGATCCGCCGCCGAGTCGATGAGATGCGCCCGGCAGCCCATGTCGGTCGCGAGCTCGCGGAGCCGGTTGGAGTTCGAGGAGTTCTTCGAGCCAACCACCAGGAACACCCCGACCTTCGCCGCGATTTTGCGGACGGCGTCCTGCCTGTTCTGCGTCGCGTAGCAGATGTCGTCCTTGTAGGGGCCCTCTATGCCGGGGAAGCGCCTCCGGAGCACCTCAATGATGCCGTTGGTCTCGGTCACGCTGAGCGTGGTCTGAGTGACGAAGTGGAGCCCCTCTGGATCCGGGATCTCAACCGACTCTGCGTCGGCGACGCTACCCACGAGCCTGACCACTCCTTTCTCCGATGAGTACTGCCCCAGCGTGCCCTCGACCTCCGGGTGCCCGGCGTGGCCGATCATGATGACGCTCTCGCCCTTCCTGGAGCAGGCCCTCACCTCGGCGTGGACGCGGGTTACGAGCGGGCAGGTCGCGTCAAAGACGCGAAGCGGCCTCGACTTCGCCTCCTGCCTCACGCTCTCCGGCACGCCGTGCGCGGAGAAGATGAGGACGCTTCCGTCAGGCACCTCGGAGAGATCCTCGATGAAGACCGCTCCCCGCTCCCGGAGTCCGTCGACGACGAAGCGGTTGTGCACCACCTCGTGCCTGACGTAAACAGGGGCGCCGAACTTCCGGAGCGCGGCCTCGACGATGCCGACCGCACGCGTAACGCCCGCGCAGAAGCCGCGGGGGACCGCAAGGTAGATTTTCATGCCTCTCCTCCCTTTCCTGCGCTGTCCTCCGGACTCCCGTCCGCAGGCTTCGCGCCGCCAGGCCTTCCGGCGCTGCCGCCCTTCTCCGGATGCTTCCGGTCAAAGAGCGCGTCTATAACCAGCATCGCGGCGCCCACGCAGATGGCGCTGTCGGCGATGTTGAACGCCGGATAGCTCCACACGTCCTTGTAGTGGACCAGGATGAAGTCGATGACATAGGAGTAGACCGAGCGGTCAATCAGATTTCCTATCGCGCCCCCGAGCACCAGGGCGAGAGACGAGCAGACGAGGCGCCGGTCAGCCGGGGTCTTCCTGAGCCAGGCGACGATGACGGCGCTCACCAGGACGGCGACGCCGCCGAAGAGGATCTTCTGCCATCCGGACTCGTCAGCGAGGAAGCTGAAGGCCGCCCCGTTGTTGTGGACGTGTATGAGCCCCAGCATGTCAGATGGCCAGAGGGGTATGTACTCGTCACGGTAGGAGATATAGCGCACCACGAGGAGCTTTGAGATCTGGTCAACGATGATGACAAGGAACGAAAGGGGCAGCCATTTCAGGCCGGAGCGAAGCAGTTTCATGGAAACTCCGGTAAAAACGTGCCGGGAGCAGCTGTCCCGGCACTTCTCGGGGATCAGGCGAAGCGGCGGACCTCACCGTCACCGTATACGTTGCTTGAGCAGCGGTCGCAGATGCCCTCATGGAGGTGTCCTACGCTTCCCTCGCGGTGCCAGCAGCGCTCGCACTTCTCAGCGTGGGATGCGGCAACGGCAATCTTGATGCCCTTGACGAGGGAGTCCTGAAGCTCTGCGGGAGCCTCAGCGAGAGGCTTCACCTCGGCAGTCGAGGTGATGAAGACATACTTCAGCTCGTCCTCAAGGCGCCCGAGCTTCTCGCGGCCGTCATCGTCAGCGTAGACGGTAACCTCAGCCTCGAGTGAGCCGCCGATGGAGCCGTCCTTTCTCGCGAGCTCGATATGGCGGTTGACCTCGTCGCGGACATTCTTGACGTACTCCCAGAAGTCCATGCCGAACCTGCTGCCCTCATCGAGATCGAAGAGGTCCTTTGACCACTCCTCGGTGAAGACGAAGCGGCCGTGCTTCCAGGGCATGTTTTCCCAGATCTCCTCTGCGGTGAAAGAGAGGATCGGGGCCATCCAGCGGACCATCGCCTCGATGATGAGGTAGAGCGCGGTCTGGCAGGAGCGGCGGGCAAGCCCGTCCTTCTTCGCGGTGTACTGGCGGTCCTTGATGATGTCAAGGTAGAAGGAGCCCATGTCGATGGAGCAGAACTTCACCAGTGAATGGATGACCTGGTGGAAATCGAAGTCGTCATAGGCCTTCAGGATCTCCTTCTGGGCCTTTGCCGCGCAGGCGACTGCCCAGCGGTCAAGCTCGACCATGTCCTCCTTTGCGACCAGGTCCTTCTCCGGATCGAAGCCGCTGAGGTTCGCGAGGAAGAAGCGGGAGGTGTTGCGGATTCTCCTGTAGGACTCGGCGGCGCGCTGGAAAATCTCCTTGGAGACGGTCATGTCGCCGGTGTAGTCGGTTGAGGCTACCCAGAGGCGGAGCACGTCAGCGCCGAGCTGCTTGATGACCTCCTGCGGAGCGACGGTGTTGCCGATGGACTTCGACATCTTGCGGCCCTCGGCATCAACGGTGAAGCCGTGGGTCAGGACCTTCTTATAGGGAGCCTTGCCGTTGATGGCCATGGAGAGCATCAGCGAGGACATGAACCAGCCTCTGTGCTGGTCGGAGCCCTCAAGGTACATGTCTGCGTCGTTGCCGTTGAACTCAGGACGGGTGCCTACGACAGTCGCGCTGGTTGAGCCGGAGTCGAACCAGACGTCGAGGGTGTCGGGAACCTTCTGCCACCTGTCAGCGTCAGCCCCGAGAAGCTCACTGGGCTCAAGATCCCACCAGGCCTGGATGCCTGACTTCTCGACGCGCTTTGCGATCTCCTCGATGAGGCGGTCAGTCTCCGGATGGAGCTCGCCGGTCTCCTTGTTCACAAAGAGGCAGATCGGGACGCCCCAGGTGCGCTGGCGCGAGATGCACCAGTCAGGGCGGGTTGCGACCATCGCCTCAATGCGGTTCTGTCCCCATGACGGGATCCACTGCACGCCCTTGATGGCCTCGAGGGACTTCTCGCGAAGGTGCTGCGCGTTGTCCATGCTGATGAACCACTGCGGGGTGGCGCGGAAGATGATCGGGGTCTTGTGGCGCCAGCAGTGGGGATAGGAGTGCCTGATGGTCTCGACGTGTAGAAGGGCTCCCTTCTCGCGGAGGAGATCAACGACCTTCGGGTTGGCGTCCCAGACGCTCATGCCGGCGAAGTACTCGGTGCCTTCCTTGAAGATGCCGTGATCGTCAACCGGGTTCGCGACCTCGAGGCCGTACTTGCAGCCGACCACATAGTCGTCCGCGCCGTGTCCCGGAGCGGTGTGGACGACGCCGGTACCGGAGTCGTCGGTAACGTGAGCGCCCAGGATGGCGGGAACGTCAAACGGCAGGTAGGGGTGATGGAAGCGGAGGAGCTCAAGATCCATGCCCTTGGCGCGGCCGATGACATGGTACTTCTCCACGCCGGCGCGCTTCATGGTGCCCTCATAGAGCTTCTCCCCGAGGATAAGGCGCTCTGCGTTATCGCCCTCGGTCTGCACGATGACGTAGTCGAACTGCGGGTTGAGGCAGACGCCGCGGTCAGCGGGCATGGTCCAGGGGGTGGTGGTCCAGATGACGATCGAGAGGGGGCCGGTGCCTTCCTCGGTCATATTGAACTTCGAGAGAACTGCCTTCTCGTCGACGGCGCGGAAGCGCACGTCGATGGCCAGGGAGTCGATGTCCTTGTACTCGACCTCAGCCTCTGCAAGCGCGGAGCCGCAGTCGCAGCACCAGTTGACCGGCTTGAAGCCGCGTACAAAATAGCCGTTTTTGATGATCTTTCCGAGGCAGCGGATGATGTTCGCCTCGGTGTCGAAATTCATGGTGAGGTAGGGATGATCCCAGTCGCCGATTACGCCAAGGCGCTTGAAGTCAGCCTTCTGGGCCTCAACCTGGGCCTTCGCGTACTTGCGGCACTCCTCACGGAACTGAGCGGCGGTTACCTTGCGGCCGGGCTTTCCGACCTTCTTTTCAACCTTGAGCTCAATAGGGAGACCGTGGCAGTCCCAGCCCGGGATATAGGGAGCGTCATAGCCGGAGAGCGTCTTCGCCTTGAGGATGATGTCCTTCAGGATCTTGTTGACGGAATGCCCGAGATGGATATTGCCGTTGGCGTACGGAGGGCCGTCGTGGAGAATGAAGCTCTTTCTGCCTCTCCTTGCCGCACGGATTGCTCCGTAGAGATCCTCCTTGTACCAGGAGTCCAGCATTCCCGGCTCCCTCTGCGGCAGGTTGGCGCGCATGGGGAATTTTGTGTCGGGAAGATTCAGAGTTGTCTTGTACTTGTTGTCGCTCATTTTGGCTGAAGATGCTCGTGTTGAAATTAAGAATAATGCCGGCATTATAGCCGAAAATCGATGTACAGACAGCAGGTGCGGAACATGACGCATCTCACAGTATCAGGGAGGGGGCGGCTTATCCGCAGGCGTCAGAGGACTTTTCACAGTTTATCAACCGATATTGTTCACAGCCCGCCATGCACAGCCAGTGACGCGACACGGAGGTGCACTGGAGCAGTTCGGAGAAGCGTTTTTAGGTCCCGCTTAAACTCACTTTACCGCCGCTTAAATTTTTGGCAAATTTACCAATTAAATCAACTAAGTGTCTGTTTATTGTCGCTTAACCACGAAGAGATCTCGCTTAAATCACCACTAAATCTCGCTTTAATTTCTGCACGAACCGCTTAAATCAAAGCAATACCAGTTTATCCCCACTTAACAACGCATTTTTCTCGCCTAAATCACCACTAAATCTCGCTTAAATTTTTACGCAAATAACCACTTAAATCAAAACAATACCAGTTTATTATCGCTTAAACAGGCATTTTTCTCGCTTAAATCACCACTAAATCTCGCTTTAATTCCATCTCATCAGAGACTGAGGCTTTCAGGATTCATCAGGAAATCCCAGATATTCATGATTACAATGCCGTCATCGTTCTGATACATGGGAGTCGGCGAGCCGGAAATGATGATCTTCCTGAACCCGTCTCTGACTTTGAGAAGTGCTCTGCTTTCCTGAGCCATCTCCCTGTCCTGAAGCAGGTACGCTGACTGGATGTAATAGCGCCTGCACCCCTGATTGCAGACAAAATCCACCTCAAGAGAGGAGCGCCTGCGCCTGCCGTTGTCGCCAGTCTCAGTGAAGCCCACCTCGCCTGCATCAACCGAGAATCCCCTGAGCCTGAGTTCATTGCAGATGACGTTCCTCATAAGGCGGGGAAATTCAGCATGACTGAAACCAAGCCTGGCGCTGCAGAGCCCCGTGTCTGAGAAATAATACTTCGATGGCGTACCGAGGCAATGCCTGCCCTTAATGTCATACCTCCGGGACTTTTCGATGAGAAAGGAATCCTGCAGGATATCAAGGTAGCTCTTTACGGTGTCCTCTGTGATGGCGCCGCGCCCCTCGCGCCTCAGGGCATCCGCAAGCCTTCGTGGATTTGTGAGGCTGCCGGAGCTCCGGGCAAGAACATTGATCAGCTCCTCAAGAGCGCCTTCTTTCCTTATGCCGTACCTCTCCCTGATATCCCTGAGAAAGGTTCCGGCAAAATCCTTAAGGAACTCTTCCTTTTCACCTGCGTCTTTCTTCAGCACCGCCTCAGGAAGCCCGCCATAAGTCATGTATTCACGGAGCAGCTCATCCCTGCTGCCGTCTCTGACCGAGCAGAACTCGCTGAAGGAGAGCGTTGCAACCCTGATCTCGTCGCCTCTTCCCCGGAATTCGGTAATGACGTTCCACGACAGGCGGCTGGCACTGCGTCCGGTAACGTATACATCAGCATTGGGCTTTCCCGCGTAGCTGTTGAGGACATCCTCAAACTCAGGGACCAGCTGGATCCCGTCAAGGAGAATGTAGTTCATGCCCCGGGGTTTCATATGGCTGTCGATATAGCGGAGAAGCGCGTCAGGATCGCGGAGAGCACTGTTTCCCGGGGACTCAAGATCCACGCTGACAATGTGATCCCCGCTGACTCCGGAGCAAAGCAGATATTCCCGGAAAAGAGTCCTGAGAAGAAAGGATTTTCCGGAGCCGCGGATGCCGGTGATCACCTTTATCATGCCGTTGTGCATGCGGTTTTTGAGCCTGTTCAGATGAATATCCCGCCTGATGATCATAATTCCAGTCGATATTTTTGTTACATGTTACAGTTTTATCGAATAGCGATGCAGGGCAGCACCGAAATCTCTCTGCAGCGGCGCAGAAAGCCCGGTTTCAGGAACGCCCGGACACGTAAGTGAGGCTACGGAGAAAGCCGGAGCCCTGCTGATCTGAAGATGAGGAATCTGCTGCTCTTACTCTGCTCCCTTCATGATGTCCTTGATCTCCTCTCTGATGACTTTCAGCGGATTGCTATCCTTGCCTGACCGCGAAGACAGAAGGGCAGAAACAAGTACATTTGCATCAACGACCGCAGAATACTTCATGCGCCCTTCTTACCATTTTCTGCTCTGGCTGCACTGATCTCAGCATTTATTTCATCCAAACTCATACCCGTCAGACCGTTATTTTCTGCCTGCTTTCTCAGTGCAAGGAATGCTGCCATTCCACTCTCGCTTCTATGAAAATTGCAATTTGTCTTCACCTCAAAAGGAATTCCGCCTTCCGCAAGGCACTTCTTGAAGAAGATTTTCACTGCGGTGGTCATATCCAGCCCCAAACTATCAAACAAAGTGTTTGCATTGTCTCGAAGCTGTGTATCTATAAGAATCTGCACAAGACTGGTACTCATGAGATCTCCTCCATGCATTTTCAATACTATTGAATTTGTTTTGAAAGGTATTGTCAATTGTTTCTCTCTGCAGCGGCGCAGAAAGCCCGGGCTCAGGAATGCCCGGACATGGAAGGGAGGCTCCGGAGAAAGCCGGAGCCCTGCTGATCTGAATATGAGGAATCTGAAGGCTGCTCTTACTCCGCTCCCTTCATGATATCCTCGATCTCCTCCCTGATGACTTTCCTGGTGCCGGCAGCCCTCGCCTTTGCCTCAGCCTCCTCGAGTTCACGTCTCTTGAGCCTTCCGATGTTCGCGTTGATCCAGTTGATGACGCGCTCGTCCTTGGGCTTTGCTGACTCGCGGATGAAGTCAATGGTGCGGCTGTTAAAGTTGATGAAGGCAGTCTCAAGGTCAATGGCGCCCGCTATAGACTTGTCGAATATCTCCTTAAGGCAGTCAATGTCGGCATCGATGAGCGCCCTCACCTCCTCCTTGGTTGACGGAGCCTTTGCCTCCTGTGAGAGCCTCTTCAGGTAATCGCCGAAGGAGTTCCCTGAGCCCGGCTCTGCCGCGGTTCCGGAGTTCTTCTCGGCGACCAGGAGATCCGTCAGCATCTGGTTGATGGAGATTGACTGGCTGCGCGATGCCGCTGCCCTTATGGAGTCCTTGAGCTTCGCCATAATGACTTTTGCCCTGTCGTACGGAATGCCCTTGAGCATGTTCACGTACTGGTTCTTCTTCTCCGGGCCCAGATCATCCTGCCAGCCGTACTTGCTGACATCCTTCACCACCGCGGGATCGGTCATGAACTTGTCGACCAGCGCGCCGGTGTCGCCGACCTTCCCCGAGATGTGGGCAATGATGAGGGGGAAGAACTTTGACTCCATCGGGCTCACGTAGGTGTCCGGATCCTTGCTGTCGCTGAAATTGTAGTAGTTCGCCAGCATGCAGAACTCGGGGATGTTGTTGATGATGAACTTAATCCTCTCCTCGGAGCCGAACGGACGGTTGATGATTCCGTCGATGAGCTTGCCGGAGAACCTCTCGATGAGGGCCCTGAACTCATAGCTGAAATCACGGCCGCTGTCGAAGTTCCTGATGAACGAGTCTGCTGCCTTCTCTGCATCGGCCTTCGCGTCATCTTTGACGCTGAGGCAGCTCACAAGCTTCTGGACTATCCTCTGATGAAGATCGTCGCTCTCCTTCTTGATCTCGTCAACGGCAAGGAGCTCGGCGTCATGGCTGAGCCTGGTGCGGATCATGTCCCTGAGCTCGGAGTCGATCTTCTGGACATAGGAGTCTGTGACGTCTACGGAGACAGAGCTGTTCTGCGAGCGCTCCGCGGCAAGGAACTCCTCATCGGTCACATGATAGAAGCAGGAGCTGTCATGACTTCCATCGCCTGCGCCGATCTGCTCCCTGAGCTTCCCGGTAAACGGCCTCGCCGCGACAATCTCCTTCTTGAACTCATTGCCGACGTCCCAGACCTCGCCGCAGAACGTCTCAATCGCGTCCTTTATGTCAACGTACAGCTTGCCGGCATCGGCCAGGGGAGACTCATCGGCTGAGTGGCACTTGGCAAGGATGCCGTTCAGGAGCTCACTGATCTTAGCCTTGGTGTTCGCGGCACGCCTTTCCATCACGCGGAGGCGGTCGACGGCATAGTAGTCCTTAAGCGCGGCCTTAAGATCCTCCACGCCGGTCCTGCCGCTGTTGTAAAGCTCGATATTGCTGAGGATTGAATCTGACCATTTGTTCTCGTCAAGGTGCTCCCTGATGAGATACGCCTCGGCAGATCCGAAAATAACGCGTCCGGGCTTTGCGATCTGATAGTTGTCGATAACCTCGGCCCTCAGCACGTCCTTGTTCTTGCGGGCGTCTGACTCGTTGTTCGCCATATCGAGCTTGTTGCCGAAGACGAACGCCTTGTCCCTGAGCCTGATGCCGTCCTCATCAACCTCGCTCTTCCTGAGCATGCTGATCTGCGAGTCGTTGAGGTTCGGCTTGTCGCCGACATTGGAGACGAAGATGATCGCGTCCGCAGAGCGGAGCGTCTCCTCTGTCTGCTCGCGGTGGAGCTGTGTCGGCGAATCAAATCCCGGCACATCAAGAAGCACGGCGGACTTCATGTCATCGCCCAGCTCGCGGGACTCTATCCTCACGCTCTTCACCGCGTACGGGAAGCCGCCGCGCGGGCTCTGGCTGTCCACCAGCTCTTCCTTGAAACCGGTGATGAACCTCTTGAAATCAGTGCTCCTGAGCTCATCCTTGCCGCTGAAAACGAGCTTCTGCTTCCCGAGATAAGGCAGTATGTCCCTGCGGTTCTCCGCCATTGTCCTTATGTCGGGAACGGTTGTAGAGCTGTGATCGCGGTACTTTGACGGATCCTGCTTCTCAACGCCCTTCCAGAAATCCATAAAGTCATCAAAGCTGAACTCGGCAAGGCTGCAGGGCTCATAGCCCAGCTCGCTGAGCTGGCTTTTGAAAATCGAGTCAAACTCCTCCGGGCTGTAAAACTCGACCTCGGCGCGGTCCTCAGTTCCGGAGCGGATCTCGGTCTTGGTATATGTGCAGCGCTCGGACTCGGCCGGCAGGACATTGACGCGGATCAGCGCGTTCGAGAGCGTGCTCTTGCCGGCCTTCTCGAGTCCCACGACAGCTATTTCGAACTCCTGGCTGCGAAGCTTCCTGAGAAGGCGCTCGTCACGTCCGAGGAGCTTCTCTATCTGCGCCCTCTCGCCGTACGATATTACGAGCTGGTCGGGATCCACGTCCAGAATGCGGCGGAATGTTCCGTCTGCCTTCTCGATGCTGCTGATTAACTTCTGAAAATCACCGGAAACTGCTGTCTTTTCCATAAGCTGACCTCGAATTCCCCGGATATGCGGGAGGTGAATGTTTTCGCTGTGATTATGCCGGATGATATCCTGCCTGACTGACATTATATACGAGCGCGAAACCTGAGAACCGGCTTTATGTCCTGTTTTGAGACACTGCGTGTCATATGAAACAGCTGCGGAAGACGCCTGGCTCCAT
>ONIT01000022.1 GCA_900317945.1 uncultured Pseudomonadota bacterium | reverse complement strand
GTGTAACTACAAAAAAATAAAACCGGAAAGCCTCTGCACCCGCACCAGGCTTAGGCTTCCCGTCTTTTCTTTACTGAAAAACGTTCAAACTCAGGTTTTGGTCATTGCGGCAAGCTCAGGCTTGTCAGCAGTGTGCTTCGGGTTTGCCTCGCACTTTACCGCAGGCTTGTCGAGGTTGCCGTGCAGGGTTGCCTGAGGTCCGGTGAGAACTGTCGGCATGTTGCCATCGTCAAAGAGCCCCAGAAGCGGCTTCTTTTGATCCGCAGCGGTCACCTTCTCAAGCTCCGCTGCGGTGGTGATTACATTGAAGCCCTCGGCCTTTGCCTGCTCAAGGAGAGTCTTTCCTGCGTACTTGCCGCCGACAGCCTTCTCATTGAAGGTCTTCATGCCGCCGCCCAGGGTTACGTCAGGACGGGTCTTGATGAGCTGCTCGGTGATTGAGCCAAGGCCGCCTTTCTCAAGAAGGTCAGTAGGGCATTTCTCTGCAGTTGCCGCAGGCCCGTAGCACTTGCGGGCAGTTACATGGGCAAGGAGCGCAGCAGGAGTCGCATCCTGGATCTCTGCGGTGGTTACGTTGCCGGTGGCGAGGCCCTTCTTCTTGGCGAGCTCAAGCAGGTTGTCATGGGGCTTGCCGTCGAGGTCAACGCCGATGGCGCCGTTGTAGGTCTTGACGCCGGTAGCCCACTCGCTTGCAGAGGCTGTTGAGTCGGTTACATAGTTGGGCAGGCGGGTCTTCTTGTCGAGGGAGTAATGGGTGTACTGTCCGGTGATGGGCAGTGCGTCGAGTCCCTTGAAATATCCGCCTGCGCCCTCGGCGAAGTTGCGGGCAGCGGTGATTTCGGAGTCGCCCATGCCATCACCGATGAAAAGGATTACGTTCTTTGCGTGCTTCTCAGAGGCGAGCTTAATCTGCTCAGCGTAAGCGGCAGCCATATCACCCTTGATGCGGGTGGCACCGCCGAAGGCGGCGAGATCTCCCTTAGCGCCGCGGTCATAGACATCGCTGTCAGCTGCGGCTGCGCACTGGACAAAAGCCATTCCGGCAAGAACGGAAAGTGCGGTAATTGCAAACTTGTGCATGGTGTTGCTCCGATTGATTAACGTCTGTAAACAGCGAAGATCCTATTTGCCGTCTGTTAAATATTGAATTCGGAAAAGTGAAGATCCGGTAAATTCATGGAGCCTGGGCACAAAAAAGCCCCCGGCTCAGTGAACCGGGGGCTCATTGCATATCCCTGATCGGTGTCAGGTATTAGTAGGCGATGCCCTGTGCGTACATTGCGTTCGCAACCTTGACGAAGCCTGCGATGTTGGCGCCGGAGACAAGATCATGCTCGTTGCCGGTGTATTCCTTGGCAACCTCGGTGCAGCGTGCGAAGATGTCCTTCATGATCTGATGGAGCTTCTGATCTACTTCCTCGAAGGTCCAGCTGTAGCGCATGGAGTTCTGGCACATCTCGAGAGCTGAGGTTGCAACGCCGCCGGCGTTTGCGGCCTTTGCAGGAGCGAAGATGATTCCAGCGTTCTTGTAGCAGGCAATTGCCTCGTTGGTTGAAGGCATGTTGGCGCCCTCGCCGACTGCCCAGGTGCCGTTGCCGAGGAGGATCTTGGCGCTTTCCTCATCGATTTCGTTCTGGGTTGCGCAGGGCAGGGCGATGTCGCACTTGACGGTCCAGATGCCCTTGCAGCCCGGGGTGAATACTGCGCCCGGCTTGCGTGCTGCGTACTCCTTGATGCGGAGGCGCTCAACTTCCTTGATCTGCTTCATGAGCTTGAGATCAATGCCGTTCTCGTCAACGACGTATCCGGAGGAGTCGCTCATTGCAACTACCTTCGCGCCGTACTGCTGAGCCTTCTCGCAGGCGTAGATGGCGACGTTGCCGCTTCCGGAGATTACTACGCGCTGTCCCTCGAAGGACTTGCCGTTGTGCTGCAGAGCCTCGTTCATGAAGTAGCAGAGGCCGTAGCCGGTTGCCTCGGTGCGGGCAAGCGAGCCGCCCCAGCCGAGTCCCTTGCCGGTCAGAACGCCGGTGAACTCATTGCGGAGGCGCTTGTACTGGCCGTACAGGAAGCCGATCTCACGTCCGCCTACGCCGATGTCTCCTGCAGGAACGTCGGTGTCTGCGCCGATGTGCTTGGAGAGCTCGGTCATGAAGCTCTGGCAGAAGGTCATGATCTCACGGTCAGACTTGCCCTTCGGGTCGAAGTCAGAGCCGCCCTTGCCGCCGCCGATGGGAAGTCCGGTGAGGGAGTTCTTGAAGATCTGCTCGAAGCCCAGGAACTTGATGATTCCGAGGTTGACGCTGGGATGGAAGCGAAGGCCTCCCTTGTAGGGGCCGATGGCGCTGTTGAACTGGACGCGGTAGCCGCGGTTAACCTGTACCCTGCCTGCATCGTCAAGCCATGCGACACGGAACATGATCTGTCTCTCCGGCTCAACGAGACGATCTACGATGCCAGCCTTCAGCCACTCAGGGTGCTTTGCCACTACAGGCTCAATGGTCTCGAGAACCTCGCTGACTGCCTGATGGAACTCGGGCTGACCGGGGTTTCTGGCAAGGACGCTGTCGAAAACTGGCTTTAAAAGCTGCATGATTAACTCCTTTCTATAAACTGCGACAACAGAATTAATTTTCTTAAGTCAGTGACTTAAACTGCTGAATTTTATTATGCCGGGGAAATTTTTGCCCGTTTTTTGGCCTGTTTTTTTGACAGACTTCATAAATAATGCCCCAAAAAATATCAAATGAACCTGACAGGTGCATTTATTTCACCGTTTTGGTGTGTTCCTGGACCGGGCATCCGCGCTTATACGGCGCCGAAAGGATGTATCCGGCAGGCTGCTTTGAGACGCGCAGGCTTAATTTTCTTAAGTCCTGCGGCAAGGCAAGGGCTCTCTGTGCTTTCTTCCTGGGAATTTAAGCCATCCGCTCTGGGAATGGCCGGCTCATGAGCCTGGGCATGGCTGCTGTGGAGTGTCTGCCTGCGGAAACAGAAAGGCCCGGCATGAAGCCGGGCCTCTGGATTCAGATCATTCCTTACTGTAACTGTGCATTAACGGCGCTGTCTTGCCGGAGCCTCTCTCTCGATGCACATCTTCAGGAACTCGGTCATGCTCTCGCCGTGGTGCTCAAGCATCTTCGGGAACATGGAGATCGGGGTCATGCCGGGGAAGGTGTTGATCTCATTGAGGAGGATCTCGCCGTCGGCGCTGATGAAGAAGTCGATCCTCGAGAGATCGCGGAGCTTGAGCTGGTCAAATGCCTTGAGGGCCAGGGAGCGGATCTGCTCCTTCTGCTCATCGCTGAGCTCAGCCTCAACTACGGTCTCAGCCTTGCTTGAGCCGTCGTACTTCTCCTCCCAGCTGTAGAAGGTGGACTTGTCAGTCTTGATCTCGCCGGGGTTGGTCGCGATTACCTGATCGCCGTACTGGTACACAGCAACCTCAAGCTCTCTCGGATGGACGTTCTTCTCTACGAGCACCTGCCTTGAGTACTTGAACGCCTCATTGATGGCGTCGGGGAGCTTTGCAAGATCGTCAACCTTGTAGCAGCCGACGGATGATCCCTGGCTGGCCGCCTTGACGAATACCGATCCCCAGTTTCTCATGGCCTGGAGGGCGCTTGCCTGTGAGGCCTGGGAGTTGTCTGAGAGGAACACATACGGGGTGTTGGGGATCCCGACTGCGCTCAGCCACAGCTTGGTGCTTACCTTGTTGAAGCATAGGCGGCTCGCCTCGGATCCGCAGCCTATGTACGGCACGCCGAGTATTTCGAGGAATGACTGGATGTCGCCGGTCTCTCCGGGGTAGCCGTGGATGCACGGAATGACGTAGTCCATGTGGATGGACTCAGAGGGAGTGACCAGGGTCTTGATTCCGACGGGAATGCAGGGAGTGCCGTCCTGGAGCACCCACTTCTTCTTGTGGAGAACAACTCTTACAACGCGCACGTTCTGGATCTCACCGAGCTTTTCCTCGATGAAGTCTGCGCTCTTGAGGGAGATGTCGTGCTCGCTGCCGTCGCCGCCGCACATCAGGATAATATTCATCATTGCTATGTTCCAATAAATACACAGTTGAGGCAATTATACAACCTGCGGGAAAAGCCGGTCCTCCGCGGGGCGCGCCCTATGCCATCGCGATGCCGCTTTCCGCCGATATCCATCTTTTCCGGAGAGGCTCGGCAAGCTCCCGGTGGCGCTCATAGATAATCTCCGCCATCCTTATGGCCTCGGGGATGAGATCCGCGTCCCTCGCGAGATCCGCTATGCGGTACTCCCCAGTCCCTGCCTGCCTGGTGCCGAGCACCTCGCCGGGGCCCCGGAGCTCCAGATCCTTCTCCGCGATGACGAACCCGTCATTGGTCTCGCGCATGATCCTGAGGCGCTCCTTCCCTACAGCGGAGAGGGCCTTTCCGTGGATGAGGAGGCAGAATGACTTTCCGCTGCCGCGCCCCACTCTTCCCCTGAGCTGGTGAAGCTGCGAGAGGCCGAGCCGCTCGGCGTTGTCTATGACCATGATCGTCGCGTTCGGCACGTCAACGCCGACCTCGATGACGGTCGTCGCGACGAGCAGGCCGATTTCGCCGCCCTTGAACGCTGACATGACCTCATCCTTCTCCTGGGGGCTCATCCTGCCGTGCACCAGCCCGACCTTCACGTCAGGCATGAGTCCCTGCAGGTACTCTGCAGTTGTCTCCGCCGCCTCGCACTCGAGAACCTCGGACTCCTCCACGAGAGTGCATACCCAGTAGGCCTGCGCCCCCTCAAGGCAGCGCTCCCTTACGCGCAGGGCTATCTCCTCCCTCCTGCCCTCAGGGAACACCGCGGTTGTAACAGGAGTGCGCCCGGGCGGCAGCTCGTCGATTACCGAGATGTCGAGGCTCCCCTCCGCGGTCATGGCGAGAGTGCGCGGGATCGGGGTCGCGGTCATGACAAGCTGGTGTGGATAAAGACCGCCGGCCTCGCCTTTCCCGAGGAGAGCAAGGCGCTGAGCCACGCCGAAGCGGTGCTGCTCGTCGATGATGATGAGGCCGAGCTTCCTGAACACGACGTCATTCTGGAAGAGGGCATGGGTGCCGACGGTGACGCCGGTCCTTCCGAGGACCAAGTCCTCGAGCGCGCTCCTTCTCTCCTTTGCCGTAAGGCTCCCGGAGAGGAACGTAACTCTTATGCCAAGCGGCGAGAGCCAGCCGCTGAAGGTCCTGGCGTGCTGCTCGGCGAGAAGCTCTGTCGGCGCCATCAGGGCAACCTGGTAGCCAGCCGAGATCGCCTTCAGCGTGGCCCTCGCGGCGACCAGAGTCTTACCGGAGCCTACATCGCCCTGGACGAGGCGCATCATCGGGTGCTCCTTCATGAGATCGGCGGCGATCTCGCCTGTGACCCTCTCCTGCGCCTTCGTTGGGCTGAAGGGCAGGGAGGCGAGGAATTTCTCCTCAAGCTCTGACTTCCCGCTGAACGCCGGGGCACGGAGCGCCCGGTTGCGGGCCTTCTCCTCAAGTATCGAGATATGGTGCGCCGCGAGCTCCTCGGCTATGAGCCTTCGCTGCGCCGGCATGGAACCGCTTCTCACCATATCGTCGGTTACTCCGGGAGGTGGGGCATGAAGGGTAAGCAGCGCCTCAGTGAGTGAGACCGGGTTTCTCATGGCATCGTCCGGAATGAGCTCCTCAATGCCGCGCTTCCTGAGAAGCTCAAGCGCCTCTCCCGCGATTTTGCGCATGAACCTCTGGGTTATGCCTTCGGTAAGCGGATAGTTGGGAGTGAGGGAGTCGGAGAGCTTAATGCTTTTCTCTGACGGGAAGCACTGGATATCGGGCTGGATCATCTCATAGCCGCCGTCTGATCCGGGTTTTACCTCTCCGTAGAGCAGAAGCGCGCCCGATGAGTCGATTACCCTGACCTGCGGGAGCCGGGCATTGAAGATGACCAAGGTGAGGATCCCTCCGGGGCACTGCACCTGTCCGCGGTAGATAGTTTTCCTGCCGTATATCATCCGGCCGCCCAGGAACTTCCCGGCGAGGTTGAGGAAAACCCTCTCCCCGCTCAGGAAAATGTCAGGGGAGAGGCGGTCGAGGCGTGTCCGGTCCTCGTATGAGACCGGAAGGTGGAACAGCAGATCCTGGACTGTGGCGATGCCGAGCTTCTGGAGGCGTGACTCCTGTACGTGGCCTACGCCCCTGAGCACGGAAACCGGGAGCAGGGAGAGCGGCTTTTCCTCCTCAGCAGGAGATGCTGCCTCAGGCCCTTCAGGCTTTTCCTCCTCTGCGGGAGATGCCGCCTCAGGCCCATCTGCAGGCTTTTCCTCCTCGGCAGGAGATGCTGCCTCTGGCACTCGATCGGGCTTTTTCCTGCTGCCGGCAGCAGCCTTCTCCTTTCCTTTTCCGGACTGTTCCCCTTTTTTCATGTCAGATCAGCTTTTTCAGAAGGAAGTCTGCCTTGAACCTTCCGATGCGGCGGATGAACTTCTGCACTTCCTCAGGATATTTCTCAAACTCCTCGAGCTCTGTGTAGCTTCTGAGCACTGTCGTGTGCTTCTCGATCTCCTTTATTTCCGCGTCGAACTTCTCCCGGAGCAGATCCTCCGGATCATGGATGAGGATGCCGTTCTCCAGATCAAGCCCCCAGGCCCTCGGGTTGAGGTTGTTGCCTGTCGCGAGATCATATCCGCTGTCAGTGAAGATCCCCTTGACGTGATAGGTGTTGTCACCGTCCTTCCACAGCCTGACGGCAAGCTGCCCGGACTCAATGAAGGCGCTGTTGGCCTCCATGAAGCTCCTGAGAGACATCTCGTAGATGTACGGCAGGACGCTTATTTTCTTGAACGGCTCCTCAGGCGGAATGTAGAAGTCGCTTGCGGTGCGGTCGCCGACGAGCAGCTCGATTGAGGCGCCGTTCTGCAGCAGGCGGTTGATCTCCCTGAGCACTGCGCGGGGAGGATTGAAGTAGGGGGTGCAGATGACCGTCTTTTTCTGCACGCTCCGGAGGAGCCTGATGATGCAGCGGTTGAGGCTGACGTTCTTCTTCCCGAATCCTATCAGGGGCGCAACGCCGACCTCTCCCGCGCTGATGCTGTCAGGGGCGAACTCGTAGTTCGCCGACTTGAGGCTGTGGCGGAACTTCCTGATGGCCTTGCCCAGGTACCTTGCGGTAGGAACCGGCTTTCTCGAGAGCGGCCTTACCGCGTCGCTTCCGATAAGCCATTTCTGGCAGAACCCGACCAGGCTGTCCGCGAGCTTGGGGCTCACTATCTCCTGGTAGCGGTCCATGCGGTACCTGCCGTGCTCATTGAGATAGACATCGTTGAGGCTGGCGCCGGAGTAAAGGACGGTATCGTCAAAGACGAAGCCCTTGAGGTGGAGGACGCCCATCATCTCATAGCGGCGCACCGGCACTCCGTAAATCTGCACGAGACCAGGCCATCTGCTCTCGTACTCCTGGTAAAGGACCTGGTTGCCCGCGGACTCCTTTGCACCGATGAGACCGCGCTGCGCGCGGTGGAAGTCGACGAAAATCTTCACATCGAGCGCGGGGTTTTTCTCCTTCGCCTCATAGATGGCCTTCAGGATCCCGCGCCCGCCGTCGTCATCCTGCAGATAGAGCGCCGTTATGTAGATCCTTCTGCTTGAGGCGGAGATCAGCTCGTATATCCTGTCGCGGAATGCCCTCGGCGTGCAGAGAGTCCTGAAGTCATCGCCCCTTACGGCGATGAACCCGGTATTCCTCAGCTTGTTCAATGACATGGAACCGGAAAGCCTTTTAACAACTCCGAGCATGGGACATATCTCCAAAAACACTGCCTGACATCAGAATGATCCTCAGGGATCCGTCAGTCAGGGCGGTCCTGCAGTCAGACTGGCAGGACCCGCCTATCGTAATATCTTAGCTGAAACAGGCCAAATAATCAGCAGAAATCTGCTTATTCCTTAATCGGCGCCGTCGCCTGCAGGAGCCAGCTGCTCTCAACGTCCGAGAGGCTGGGCCCTACTGTCTCAAGCACTTTGGCGTGATAGCCGTTGAGCCACTCAATCTCCCGGCTGCTGAGGATCCCGGGCTTGATGAGCCTGGTGTCGAACGGAACGAGCGTCAGGACCTCGAAGCCCAGCATGCTCCTCTCGAAGCCGGTCTTCGGCACGGTGAGAAGGAGGTTCTCGCACCTGATGCCGAACGCGTCCTCCCGGTAGTAGCCCGGCTCGTCAGAGGTAATCATGCCGGCGGCGAGCGGCTCAGTCGATCTGCGGCTTGAGATGCACTGCGGCCCCTCGTGGACGCTCAGGAGGTGCCCGACGCCGTGGCCGGTGCCGTGCATGAAGTCGGCGCCGACCTCCCAGAGCGGGCGGCGGGCGATGGCGTCAAGCTGAATGCCTGAGGTGCCCTCGGGGAAGATCGCGAGCGCGAGATCGATGTTGCCCTTGAGGACCCTGGTGAACATCTCCTTCACCTCATCGGTCACGTCGCCGACCTTGACCGTCCTTGTGATGTCGGTTGTTCCCTCAAGGTAGTGCGAGCCGCAGTCAACAAGATAGATCCCGTCCTTTCCGAGGATCCTGGGCTTCTCTGACGTGCTGTAGTCATAATGGCAGATGGCGGAGTTGGGGCCCAGCGCTGAGATGGTGGGGAAGCTCAGCTCAACGAAGTTCGCCTGCTCGCTCCTGAACTTGTACATCTGATCGGCGATAGTGGCCTCGGAGATCGTGCTGTCCTTATCCCTCGCCGCCTCGGCAGTGCGGTCAAGCCAGGAGAGGAAGCGGCACATCGCGACGGCGTCGCGGAGGTGCGCGGTCCTCTCACCCTCGATCTCGGTGCTGTTCTTTATGGCCTTCATCCTCTCGAGGGGATTGCTCCTCATGATGACCCTGGCGCCGGCGTCAAGGAGAGTCCTGATTACGGCAGCGCTGGTTACGGCCGGATCAGCGCCGACCCTGAACGAGTCATGCCCGAGCCTCCCCAGGACCTCCCTCATGTTCGAGAACTCGTAGAGGTTGACGCCGCTTCCGACATGCCTGGTGAAGTCCGGGAGCGGCACCTTGCTGTTGTCCACGAACAGATCAACCTGGTTGGTGCTGTAGATGACGGCAAAGCACTGCACTACAGGCAGGCAGGGAATATCGTCTCCGCGGATGTTGAGGAGCCAGTTCACCGACTCGGCGTCCGAGACGAAGAAGCAGTCGAGCCCGTCCGATCTGAGGACTCTCCCGGCCGAGGCAATCTTCTCCTCGGCGCTCTCGCCGTTGAGGCGGTCCTCATAGAGTATTACTGACTTCCTTGGGTCGGCAGGCCTTCCGTCCCAGATCCCGTCGACCGGGTTCTCCTTTACGGGCACAAGGCTTATGCCGTGTGTCTCGAGGAACTCGCTGAAGCTTCTGATCCAGCTCCAGGAGTGGACCTCGGGATCATAGCCTATGGTCTTGATCTTGCCTCCGTCGCCCAGCTCGGCGAGAACCTTCCTGATGGAGTCAGCGGAGAAGTTATGGTGGCGGAACTCGGCGTCAGGGCACTGGATCCTTGACTGTATGGTGTACCTGCCGTCAGTGAAGAGATCAGTGTATTTGCCGCTGATGAGCGCGAGCCCGGCAGATCCGGTGAATCCGGTGATGAAGCCAAGCCTGGCGCTGCCCGGAGCCGTGTACTCGCTGAGGAACCTGTCCTCGTGCGGGACCAGGAACGCGTCGATTTTAAGATCCTCCAGGACCCTGCGCAGCTTTGCGCGGTATTCAGCACTGCGAGACATTTATATTCCCTCCTATCTTAACTGGCAGACGTCTGCTTTCCGGCGGCAGCGGGCTCCTGCGTCTTTTTTGCGCCTTGTGTGTCCGTGCCTGCGGCCTTCTCCGACGCGCCTCTGGCGTCAGCCTCAGGCCTCAGGTCAAGCGGCAGACTAATCACGAAGTGCGCTCCGCCCGTGTCAGAATTCTCACATATTATCCTGCCCTTGAGGAGCTGCACGACGATTGAGTAGATGATGTTGGTCCCCAGGCCGCTGCCGCCCCTGTCTCGGGTTGTCGTGACGAACGGATCGAAGATCTTGGGCAGGATCTCGGGATCTATGCCCTTGCCGTTGTCGCTGTAGTCGATGATGGCCTTCCTGCCGCTCTCCTTGACCTTCACGATGAGGAACGCCTCCCTTGAGGCGGGCTCATAGCCGTCGTAGGCGTGGTTGATGGTGTTCATGATGAGGTTGGTGTAGATCTGGGAGAAGGCGCCCGGATAGGAGTCGATCATCAGATCCTGCGGGCAGCTGACATGCACGCTGAGCCCTGCCTGCTTTATCGGGCTCGAGAGCGAGGTCAGCACCTGCTCGATGTTGCTCTGGGCGGAGAAGCGGTACCTCTTCTGTGATGACTGGTCAACGGCAAGCTGCTTGAAGTTTGAGACGAGGCTCGCGCTCCGGCGCTGGTTGACCGTGAGGAGCTCAACCGCATCGGAGAGGCTCTTCACGATATTCTGGAACGACTGCCGGGAGACTGACGATCCCTTCGCGATGTCCTCGAGCTTTTTCACGTTCTCGGCAATGATCGAGCCCGCGGTCACTGAGATGCCGAGCGGCGTGTTGATCTCGTGCGCGATCCCCGCGACGAGCGAGCCAAGGGAGGCCAGCGTCTCGGATTGGATCAGGTGTTTTTGGGTCTTCCTGAGCTCGGAGAGCGTCAGAGTGAGCTCCTCATTCGCGTGCTTGAGGCGCGAGGTCCTCTTCTCTATGCGGCTCTCGAGCTCGCGGTTAGCCTTCTCGAGCTTCTGCTCGCTCTCCTTGATTTTGGTGATGTCCTGGCCGAAGGCGAGATGGTACCTGACATTCATGCCGTCATAGAACGGGATGATGTCCCAGTTCAGGTAAATGGTCGAGCCGTCAGCGAGGCGCATCGGCACGGCGCTGAGCTCCGGGCTGGCCTCAGTCAGGATCTTGTCCTTCACCGCATCCCGGCTGTCATCGTCAGAGAATATGCTGTACCAGTACTCGCCGGTGAGCTCCGGCTCAAGCATTCCGGTGAGCATGATTGTGGCGTTGTTCACGGTCAGGATGCGGAAGGAGCTGTCGAGGCAGATGACAGGCTGCCTCGTGTAGTTGAGCAGGGTGTCGGAGAACTTCCTCTGGCTGAAGAGCCTCTCTGCGGCACGGGCCGGGTTCTCGAGATCCTTCTCCTCCAGCTTCCGCTCGCGCTCAGCCATCTCCCTGCTCTCGCGGCGCCTGGCCGCGATGAGGGCCGAAAGGAAGATGATGAGCGTGCCGGCTGCGGTGAGGCCCCAGAACGGTCCCTGGCCCGAGCTGAAGATTCTCACGTTTATGAGATCATGGCCGCCTGCTGAGGTGAACAGTTCCGCAGTTCCTCCGGATGTTTCACGTGAAACGGAGACCGGGCCGTGCGACTCCGGATTGCCGGCTGTCCTGGGCTCTGATCCGTCTGACGGCCTGAATACCAGGTAACCGGTGCCCGGGCAGATGCTGAAATCAGCAGCAGAGGGGCTCTCGAGCCTTCTCTCATCGATGGTCTCAATGCAGGCGGTGAGGTAGGACTTCTGCAGCATCCTGCCCAGAACATAGTCCGCAGGAACGGAGAGCGCCGCGGCAAGCATGGTTCCAGCGGCAGCGCTGAGGGCAGCGGTGCCGGCAACGCGCAGGGCGCGCAGAGCCTTTCTCGTGAGCTTAATTCCCATTAACCGCAACTCCCGCCTCAGCGGCTGCTGCCATGGCCGCCACCGCGTCGGCCTCAATCTGCCTCCTGAGGCTCTCAAGAGAGGGGAACTTGATCTCGTCCCTGAGCTTCTTGAGCAGCATGACGGTGATTCTCCGGCCGTAGATGTCGCCAGGCCTGCCGAAGATGTTGACCTCCAGCCTCGGCTCCTGTCCGGCGACCGTCGGCCTGGTGCCGATGTTGGCCATGCCTCCCCAGGATTTTCCGTCAAGGAGCACCCTGACCGCGAACACTCCGGCGACAGGGACTCTCCGGTGCCCGAGATGGATATTGGCCGTCGGGAAGCCGATGGTCCTCCCGATCTCGTCTCCGTGCGTTACTTTTCCGGATATGGAGTACTCGCGGCCCAGCATCCTGCCTGCCGCGGCGAGATCGCCCTCAGTGAGGGCCTTCCTTATAAGCGTGCTGCTCACCCTCTGGCTCCTGTCCATGAAGCTCTCGGTGCCGATGGCCTCAAAGCCGTACTCCTTACCCATTTCCCGGAGAAGGGCGAGGTTCCCGGAGCGCCCCCTGCCGAAGCAGAAGTCATCGCCCACGACTACGCACCTTACGCCGAGCTTTCCGACAAGGATGTCCCTGATGAAGCTCTCCGGGCTCATTGAGGAGAACTCCCGGTTGAACCTCACGGAGATGAGCCGGTCTATGCCGAGCTCCTGCATCATGGTCAGCTTGTCGCGGAGAGTCGAGATCCTGGGCGGCGCGTTCCTGATGCCGCTGAAGTACTCGAGAGGCTGCGGCTCGAAGGTCATGACGGCAGAGGGAACATGGTATCTCGCGGCCATTTCCCGGAGCCTCGCGAGGACCATGCGGTGCCCCTCGTGCACTCCGTCGAAGTTCCCGATAGTGAGCGCGCAGCCGGAGTGGCTGTCCCTTACGTTGATGAGCCCGCGGACAAGTTCCATCAGAGAGCCTCCGTGTTAGCCTTGAGATCCCTGAGCCTGAGACCGAAGGCGAAAGCCGCGGCGGCATAGACCGCGGCGCCGAGGAAGATAAGGCCGGCGAGCGCGGCAGTCCGGACGGCAGTGCTCCAGGATGCCCAGACTGAGAGATCAGGGCTCAGCCACCAGACCGCGCCTGCCATGACGAGGGCGGCGAGGATGAGCCTCACCGAGAGGATCCAGGTGCCTCTCGGCGGAGTGTAGATGCCGCGCTTCGAGAGGCCGCGCATCAGGCACCAGGCGTTGACCGTCCCAGAGAGGGCGGTCGAGAGGGCAAGCCCGATGTAGCCCAGAGGCCAGGTCAGTGCGAGGTTGAAGATGATGTTCGCGATCATGGCGATGATGCCGTAGCGCACCGGGGTCTTCATGTCCTTTACGGCATGGAATCCTGGGGCCGCCACTCTCGCGAGCATCAGGGAGAGTATGCCGAGGGATGAGGCAAAGAGGCTCTGCCCGGCCATCATGGCGTCATGCTCCGAAAAGCTTCCGTGCATGAAGAGGACGCAGATGATGGGCTCGCGCAGGGCGATCATGCCGGCCATCGCCGGGCATCCGAGCAGCACGACGGATCTGATGCCCCAGTCCATCGTGTCGGCGTAGCGTTTCATGTCGCCCGCGGCCCTGACCTTGGCAAGGGCCGGAAGGATCACGGTGCTGATCGCCACGGCGAACATGCCGAGCGGGAATTCGAGGAGCCGGTCAGAGTAATAAAGGTAGCTGATGGAGCCGGTCGCGAGGAAGGTGGCGAGCGTGGTGTTCACAAGGAGGTTGATCTGGTTTACCGAGACGCCGAAGAGCGCGGGGATCATGAGCGTCCGGATCTGCTTTACCCCAGGATGGTTCCAGGCGAACCTCGGGCGGCTGACGAGACGGAGCTTCATCACGAACGGGATCTGAAAGAGGAGCTGTATGACGCCTCCCGCGAAGATGCCCCAGGCGAGACCCTCCTCAGGGTTCGCGAGGCGCGGCGAGAGGAAAAGGGCTGCGGCTATTATCGAGACGTTGAGCAGGCACGGCGTGAGAGCCGGCACCGCGAACCTGTTCCAGGTGTTGAGCACCGCGCTGAAGAGCGCGGTGATGGTGATGAACCAAAGGTAGGGGAAGGTGATCTTGAGGAGGAAGCCTGCCTCGACGAACTTGTGCGCCTCCGGGCCGTCATGCAGGTACTCCATGAACCAGCCCCAGCCGAACGCCGCCGCAAGCGCTGATGAGCCGATGACGCCGATGACGGTAACGACGGCGACAATGACGCCGAGGGTGCCCATGACGCTTGCTATGAGATCGCGTGCCTCATCGTCTCCCTTCGCCTTGGCGTCGGAGAGCACGGGGACGAAGGCCTGGTTGAAGGCGCCCTCGGCAAAAAGCCTCCTGAAGAAGTTCGGTATGCGGTTCGCGAAGAGGAACACATCGGCGGAGAAGCCGGCCCCGAGGATATGGGCGATGATGATGTCGCGGATCATTCCCAGTATGCGGGAGAGAAACGTCGAGGCTGATACGATAAGCCCCGATCTGAGAAGACTTTTCCTGGCCAATTGAGGCACCACACGTTCAACAGTACACTTAAGACGGAATATTATACTACCTGGGCACCATTGCCGGGCCGGACGGGCCGCGGCGGCGCGCCCTCCGCACGCGGCCGCCTCGCGCAGTGTTTGATAATGGTGCCGTGTTCAGTTATAATGCCCCGATTCAGAGCCTGCCGGTTTCCGGCACGGCTGAAACAGTAACCTCAAACGGTGTCCGCCCCGGGCGGGCATGAACATTTTTAGGAGTTTATTTTGGCTAATATCAAATCCGCCAAGAAGCGTGTTCTTCAGGACGCCAAAGCACGCAGTGCAAACAAAAGCGCACGTTCCATGGTCCGCACCTACATCAAGAAGGCCTTCGTTGCCATTGAGGCTGGTGACCGCGATGCTGCCGTAAAGGCAGTCAACGAGGCTCAGTCCGTAATCGGACGCGTTGCCCACAAGAGAGTAATCCATCCCAAGGCAGGCTCACGCCAGCAGGCCAGAATCGCCGCAGCCTTCAAGGCAAAGTTCGGCGAGCAGGCAGCTGCCTAAGTCCCGGGGACTTTCTCTTGGAATACCGGATCACTGCATCCGGTATTTTTTTTGCCCTCTTTCTGCAGTTCCGGAATTTCTCTTCTCTGATCATCTGATTTCCCATTCAGGCAGCCTGCTTCCTGCTCTCTTTCCCTCAGATTTCCGTGATCCCCTGCACAGGTATGAAACTTTACGCCATTTGCTGGTGAAATCTCTCCCTCAGCACAGTTTATCTGTATCATTCATAATGTAAAATGGAACCATTCCGGACGTCCTGCCTGGCGGCGGGGCTGATCATGTCTATTAAAGTGATGCTTGCGGGATATTATGATTAAAAAGGGAAAGATACTTACAGGCGGGAATATCAGCGAGCACTACCCGCTCGGAGCAGACAACAGTGCGCTTTACTCGTGGGCTGCAACCTTCCTTAAGAACCTTGATCTGAAGGACAGGTCTTACAGCAGGTACTTCGCCGTGCCTGAGACAAACAAGACCGGATCAAGAATCGACTGGTACTGCAACGGAGCATATTACCAGGGCGATCCGCTGATAGTGCCATGGGAGAACGCAGACGAGCCTGAGCGCACTGCGGCGCTTAAAGAGCTTGACGGAATGATGGACGGCCTTGCCAAAATGGCAGAGAGGCTCAGAAGCAAGCCCGGGCTCTCCGCAGACATGAAGCTCTTCGTCCAGTTCATCGCGGGCGATCCCGAAAAGGGCACCGGCCCGATGGCGCTTGAGACTCCGGGAAAGAAATTCATCTATATCGTTGAAGGGCATCCGGTGCTGACCTTCTGGGGATTTACCGAGAAAGGCGTTGAGACAGCCGGATCGGATCCCTTCTATTTCCTCAGGACTCCGAAAGCTCCGGAGCCCGCGCCTGCACCGGCTCCCGAGCCTGCGCCTGCGCCTGCACCGGCTCCCGAGCCTGCGCCTGCGCCTGCACCGGCTCCCGAGCCTGCGCCCGCACCTGCACCGACTCCCGGGCATGAGCCTGCGCCTGAGCCTGCCCCGGCAACTGAGACTAAAGTGAAGAGGAAGGGCTTCTGGGCCCTGCTTCCTGCCTGGCTGTGGTGGATCCTTCTGCCGCTCCTGCTCCTTCTCCTGCTGCTTCTGCTCTGGTTCTTCCTGCTGAAGCCGTTCTTCTTCCCCGCTCCCGCGCTTTCGCCGCTTCCTCAGATAAGCGCTCCGCTGCAGGACGGCGGCTCTGAGGACAAGGCGGCCGTTCAGCCTGAGGAGCCTCAGGAGGAGGCCACTGAGGAGAGCGCTCCGGAGGAGAAGCCTGATCCGGAGAGGACTGACGTCATCAACAGCGTGCAGCCTGGCGCAGCCGCTGGAACAGCAGGCTCTGCCGCGCCGGACGGCGGGATGCCTTCCGGAAATGCCCCTGAGGCCGCTCCTGATGCGGAGCAGCCGGTAAATCCTGACGCGGCTCCCGGTGCTGAGCAGCCTGCTGCCCCTGCAGATCAGGGGGCAAACCCTGACACAGAGCAGCCTGCAGCTCCTGCAGATCAGGGGGCAAATCCTGACGCAGCTTCAGACGCAGAGCAGCCTGCAGCTCCTGCAGATCAGGGGGCAAATCCTGACGCAGCAGCAAACGCTGACCAGGGCGCAGACACTGGTGCAGCTCCTGCTGCGAATGGGGCGGTGAATCCTGATGCTGCCCGGAACGGCGCCAATGCTCCTGATTCAGCTGCTGCGGCAGCTCCTCAGGGACAGGCTGGCGCAGCTCCTGACGGCAGGACCGCTGCTGCTGCCGCTGACGGCGCAGATCAGGGAACTAAGCCTGTAAAGCCGATTCCCCGCCCGATGAAGGCCGAGGCACTCCGGAATTCCGTGATGACGCCCGGCAGCGAGCTTTCGGCTGACTCAGGGCTCAGGGACGAGAAGCACCGCGCCCCGATCAAGATGAACTTCAAGTGGAACGGTGACGGCACCGGAGAGGAGGTCATCCGCAAGGCAGACGGCACCGAGTGCCGCGGCCCGGTCATGGCCTCCCGTACGGGCGGAAACGTAAGCATTTCTCCTTCGGGATCCATAGCATGCACCGACGGCAGCTCATTCAGGGCTCAGAAGATCGACTGCCATGCTGACTCCTCGGGAAACAGCAGGTGCGCGATGAGCGGAAACGGCGGCAGGTCGGTTCCGGTTGTATTGTCAGATGGAAAGAAACAGGGGGCCGGTAAATAATGCTGCCTAAGATTATCCAATACGAAAAGACCAATACCGTAAGGCTCATAAAGAACAGCGGTATCCAGTTCATGGACTTCGGCCTGAAGCTTGACTTTGACAGCCAGGACGCCGACCGCCAGAAATACTGGAGCGAGCACGGCCGCGGCTGCTTCCGCAAGACCACGCTTACTCCTGACAAGAAGTCAGAGATCGCCGAGGAGTCCGATGAGGGCCGCAAGAGCTTCAGCTGGAGGCGCCTCGTCAGGGATCCCTCAGAGCCGAGCATGTACTGTGACTCGAGCGACATCACTGTCCATATCGACGACTATGAGACGGCAAAGGTCGAGGAGTCGCTCAGGTGCTTTGACGGCGAGTGGCTGCCCCTGCCGTTTTTCCGCAAGATAACGCGCGACAAGGCCGAGGACCGCAAGAACAGCATCTCCGACAATGAGTTCGACAAGGGGCCGGGCAACTGGGCCAGGTTCCGCATCGTGAAGCTCACTGATCCGGATGACATCAGGAAGTCCGGCTACACCCATCTCCTTACCATCGCCTTCGACACCAGGATCTTCGACTCGTCGGGCGTCAACTACTCCTCCGGCATACCTATCGCGGAGGACATCAGGAACGGCTACAGCTTCGCCCTTGCCTGCAACTCCTGCGACAATGACTGGTACCTGCAGCCCGGCGAGTGGGTTGACAGCTGGATAAGGTATGTCTACGAGAGCTGCCGCCTGCGCAGCAGCGATCCCAAGGTCAGCAAGAAGGTCAACATTGACTTTGACATAAAGAACGGGCAGTACGAGAAGGACTACCTGAACCTTCTCGCCATTATCCATGAGGAGACCGTCATTCCTGACGTAACCATTGTCGAGAATGAGCAGGGCGGCGACCATATCGACGTCAACTTCATCCTGGACATCGGAAACTCCAGGACCTGCGGCATCATGATCGAGGACCACCCCGATGACGCGACCGGCTTCAGCCAGCACTACGAGCTTGAGCTCAGGGATCTGACGAGGCTTGAGAGAGTCTGCCGGAAGCCGTTTGCGAGCAGGATTGAGTTCCACAAGGCCGCGTTCGGCAACGAGATGTACTCCTTCAAGAGCGGCGTCAGGACCTTCCTCTGGCCGACCATGGTCAGGATCGGGCCTGAGGCTGCCTGGCTCTCCTGCAAGACGACAGGCAATGAGGGAATCAGCGGGCTCTCGAGCCCCAAGCGCTACCTTTGGGATGACTCGCCCTCAGAGCAGGAGTGGAAGTTCAACCGCGGAGGTGAGCTCTGCGAGGAGAAGGCCGCGGTCTGCCAGCCGATGTCGGATCTCATCAACGGAAACGGAGAGCCTCTCTTTGCCCTCTCTGATGAGGACAAGGAGGTGGTGTTCCATCCCTACTACTCCAAGAGATCCTGCATGACGTTCATGCTGACCGAGATCATCACGCAGGCAATCTGCCAGATGAACTCCCCGGCTCAGCGCTGGAACATGACGAACAGGGACATCCCGCGCGTGCTCAGGTCAATTGTCCTCACCGTTCCTCCCTCAATGCCGAAGCAGGAGATTGACGCCTACCGCGGCTGCGTGAGGAAGGCCGCAGGCCTCGTCTGGCAGTGCATGGGCTGGATCCCCGATGATGACTTCGAGATCGACTTCTCCACTGAGGAGAGCAGGAACAAGTACTGGCCGGCCCTCCCTGATGTCGTAATTCAGTGGGATGAGGCGGTCTGCGGGCAGGTTGTCTACCTCTATAACGAGATCGTCCAGAACTACAAGAGCGATCCGGATCTCTTCATCGGATCGCTGTCGCGCCCCGACAGCCCTGACCACACTGCCGTAACCGTTGCGACCGTTGACATCGGCGGCGGCACGACTGACCTTGTCATCAACAGGTACCGCCTTGACCGCGGCGCCGGCGTCGACGGCGCGAACCTCCGCTCGAACAGCGCCTACCTCGTTGCCGAGCAGATCTTCCATGACGGCTTCAGGGTGGCGGGCGACGACATCATGCAGACCATAATCCAGGTCTGCATCATCGGCTCAGTGCAGCAGGATCTGAGGTCCCGCGGAATCAGCCAGGATCGCGTCGGGTACATCCTGAAGAAGCTCTTCGGCGGGACTGATCTGGGTCAGCAGGACATGACCAAGAGGTCGCAGTTCAACGCCCAGGTGTTCGTTCCGATCGCGCTCAGGATCCTCTCTGACTTCGAGATGTACAGCCCGTCTGATCCTGACACCGAGGCCAGGATTGACGGCATGACCTTCAGGGACATCCTCTCTGAGAAGGGCGGGCAGCTCCCTGATCCGAAGGTCCTGCAGTATGCTGATGCTGACCCCGTGCTCCGCGAGGAGCTCCGGGATGAGAGCTACTCAATCCTGAACACCCCGCTCTCCGTGAGCTTCGCCTATCTCTTCGGAGAGTTCATCAGGACCGACAACTCCTCGATCTTCAACAAAATCATCAAGATCTTCGACATTTTCTGCGAGGTCATCGACAGCTCGAACTGCGACGTCGTGCTCGTTACCGGAAGGAGCTCCAAGCTTCCCGGCGTCAGGGCGTTCTTCAACGCGAACCTCTCGCTCCCGGCAGCACGCATCGTCAGCATGTACCACTACCACACCGGCGACTGGTACCCGTTCAACGACGTCGGCTACATCGAGGATCCCAAGACCTCGGCAGCCATCGGCGCCATGCTCTGCTATCTCTCCTCGACTGTCAGCGTCAGGGGCTTTCCCTTCACTTCAAAGAGCATCGAGACCTACTCGACCATCAAGTTCTTCGGCTCGCTTACCGGAGAGGACGTCATCAAGCATGACAGCATCTTCTACAGCAACGTCAACCTTGATGATCCTGACTACCAGCTCGAGACGGAGACTGAGAACGGCAGCCATGACAGCTATTTCATTATCAGAGGCAAGGAGGAAGTGCTCGGCTACAAGCAGTTCGACATAGACAGGTGGCCTGCGGCTCCTCTCTACAGGCTGACCTTCAGCAACAGGATTGCCGAGAAGATGGGCGATAAGAACAGGGTTGCGGTGAAGATGGCGTTGAAGAGGAGGCTCAAGCCCAACGCGCAGAAGCGCGACGCCGAGCTCTTTGACGCCGACGCTGAGGCATTCGAGATTGATTTCAACGAGAACCGGCCCGAGATCCTGACTGCGTCTGAGGACTCAGTGAGGATGAATATCGACAGGAGCGACATCACTCTCTCCCTCAACACTATGTATACCCAGGGCGCAGGCAGCTCCTGCGAGTACTGGCTCGACAGCGGAAAGGTTCTTTGATGGCAGGTTCAGATATGGAGAACGGTATGGCAGAAGGCAGAAGCGGTGAGCTCAGGGATGCGTGGAAGGCAGTCAGCGAGCAGGCGTCTGCGTCCGTCAGCTGGATAAACAGCACCAGGGGCACGGTAAAGAAGGTTGAGGATGAGGCTGACGCTGGAATAGAGAAGCTCTACTGCGTCAGGAATGAGGCGAACAGGATGCTGCGCGTCGCCGGGACGCCCCCGGCAATCGGCCTCTTCGGCCTCTCGCAGGCAGGAAAGTCCTACCTTGTCTCGAGCATTGCAGCCTCCGGGGACGGCATACTGCACACGAGAATGGGCAAGACTGATCTGCAGTTCATCAGAGACATCAACCCGGTGGGCGGCGGAAAGGAGTCAACCGGGCTTGTAACCCGCTTCACCCGCTGCGGCGAGCCCGAGAGTGATCCCAGGTTCTGCGTGCCGCTCCGCCTCTTCGGCGAGTGCGACATCGCGAAGATCCTGATCAACTCCTGCTACAACGACTTTGATTGGAACGGCGGCGATGACATTACGGTGAGAAGCTCGATTGCCAACGCCATGGCGAAACTTGATACCGCGGAGAGGTCGCTTGGTGGCAGCTCCTTCAGCTTCAGCCCGGCAGACGGCGGAAAGTATGCGGCAAGCGCCTTCCCGCCTGAGATGGTGGTGGATTTAAGGGAGTACGTAAAGAACGGCTACCGGAACTCTCTCAGCTTCCTTGATGACAAGTTCTGGCGCCGCGCGCTCACGATCCTTCCGCAGCTCGACATCGACAGCCGCGCGGACGTTCTCTCTGAGCTCTGGAACGAGGAGCCGATCCTGACTGACCTCTACCGCGAGCTCGCTCATGCCGTGGCCTCCCTTGAGTACTCAGGCGAGGTGAAGGCCGACATCAGCGTGCTCTACGATGTCAGGACGAAGCAGAGCGCCGGCATGGACTCCCTGATGAACGTCGACGCGCTCAAGACGCTCGGTACTCATGACCAGAACACCGTAACCGTCGTAACCGAGCACGGCACGGAGGTCCAGATCAACCGCGCTGAGCTCGCGGCCCTAACGTCAGAGATCAGGATCGTGCTGACCGAGGAGCCAAGGGCATCCGCCGCGAAGAAGCTCGACATCCTGGATTTTCCGGGCTACCGCGGACGCCTCGGGATCTCTTCAGTCGAGAAGTACAAGCCTTCGGCCGGTACGAACCTGAGCGACAACCTCTCCTACGAGCTGTTCCTCCGCGGAAAGGTCGCCTTCCTCTTTGAGCAGTACACTGACGACAATGAGATGAACATGCTTATTGTCTGCACGCCGAGCAACGCGCAGCAGGATGTCGACATCTCCAAGGTGCTTACACAGTGGATCGATAAGACGCAGGGCAGGGATCCCCAGGCGCGCGCCCGCCACAAGCCGGGCCTCTTCTGGGCAATCACCAAGTTCGACCTGAGAGTGCAGGCGGATCTCACATCATCTCAGTACAACTACGGCAGGAGCGGCCTTCTGCAGCAGACCATCCTCGAAAAGTTCGGCAAGAGGGAATGGCTCAGCGACTGGGCAGCGGGCAAGCCTTTCGGCAACATGTTCCTCGTCAGGAAGCCCCGCCTTCCCGGCGGCATTTTCGCGCTGGATTCGGAAAACTCGGAAACCGGGCTTGTTCCTGCGGCAGACAAGGTCATCGGCGCCATGCGCAGCGCCTTCATCAGCGACGCTGACGTGAGAAGCCATATCGACAGCCCTGCCCTGAAATGGGATTCGGTCATGGGGCTCAACGACGGCGGCATGGAGCTCCTCACAAGGGCGATTGAGGACGCCGACGGCGAGAGCCTCAAGCTCGTAGCCATGCAGAACATGCTCGCCGAGTCAGTGAAGAATGCCGTCAAGGTGATGGACAGATGGCATTACACAGAGGACTCCAACCAGAAGGATCAGGAGAGGAGAAAGCTCCTCGCGGAGAAGCTCTTCAGCCCGATCCTGAAGCGCGAGTCCGGCTCGGACATCGACTCGCCGCAGGTTGACGGACGTGCGAGCCTCGGCCTTGTCCTGAAGCTGATGAACCTTACCACCGAGCAGATCAGGACTGCCTGCGAGGAGGAGCAGTACGGCGCGGCCGTCAGGACAAAGCCTGCCTCAGCCGGCAGCGCTGAGACGGCAGAGCCTGAGGAGCCAGAGAAAGAGGAGAGCCTTGACGATCTCCTTGATGATATCGAGGAGAACCCATCAGACTATGAGGCAGAGCCTGCTGAGGAGAGCAAGGATGAGGGCAGCGGCGGCGAGGCCGAGGTCTACTCCCCTCTTGCCGAGGATATCTACCAGAAGTGGATCAGCCATCTGCGCGGCCTTCCTGATGATCCGGCAATCAAGGTGTTCTGCTCAGGCTGGAAGAAGCCCGCGTCCAAGAAGGGGCCGGCCCGCAATATCGCCAAGCCCCTCGTCGAGGCCCTCACGAACGAGATGATTACCTCCGCAAGGAGGAGCAACCTCAGCCAGCGCCTCGCAAAGGCGATTGTCGCGAACGAGAAGAATGCGATAAACCTTGATGAGGTGAGGGAGCGCAATGTCCAGACCATCTCCAACATCCTCTCTGACTTCATCTCGTGGCTCGGAGCAAAGGATGATGCCGATGAGGAAGGTGAGGCCAAGCCGGGCCTCTTCAGGCGCGCGGAGACCGATGAGGCCGGGCACCCGGTAATCAGGGAGGAGAGGGTTCCGTTCAGGAAGAATTTCGTGAGCGACTGGACCGAGCAGTACACGGAGGCGGTCAAGTCAAACGTGAATTTCGACTCCGGCATTGTCGAGGGAGGCGTTACTCCCGAGGCAAATGCCGCGCTCGGGAAGATTATAGATGCCTTTGAGGCTGCGGGCGCGAGCTCCGGCCAGCAGGCCTGAGTGAGGATTAAAAGTGATTATCAAGCTTACGGGCACAGGCTCGGGAAAGGCGGATCTCCGCTGCGACGGCTGGAAGGGAAGCAGGCATATCCGGTTTGCCATCCAGGATCGTGGTGATAAATACCTGAAGAGCATTGAGATTGTTGAAGACCAGAAAGACAAGCAGAAAGACGGTGCGAAGAAGCCTGCCAAGTACGAAATGGTCTTTGCCGGAGGCAAGTACTGGAACGAGGTCTCAGGCGATGACAGCTCGCAGATTGAGCTCAATGGCACCACGCTGGTTCTGCATCTGAAGAAAATCATTGTCCAGGCCATTTACTACAATCTCAGCAGTGGTCTCTTCATTGAAATAGAGGATCTTGAGCCTGGCGGACAGAAAGCCAGCGGCGGCATCAGGGAGGATATGAAATGCCCGGTTACCACCACGAGCGGCAACGGCCGTATTGAGTCATCTGCCGGCGTGGAGCAGTTCCTCGGCGATGATGAGCCGGAACCCAGTCCCCAGCCGGAGCCTGCGCCTGAGCCGGAACCCGGTCCCCAGCCTGTGCCTGAGCCGGAGCCTGCGCCTGCGCCTGAGCCGGAACCCGGTCCCCAGCCTGTGCCTGAGCCGGAGCCGGAGCCTGCGCCTGAGCCTGAGCCTGCGCCTGAGCCAGGTCCCCAGCCCGGCCCTCAGCCCGGTCCTGAGCCAGGCCCAGAGCCTGGCCCTCAGCCCGGAGGAAAGCCTTCACTCTTGGGGAAAATCATCAAGCTTCTGATTATTCTCCTTATCATTGCCGCGCTTGCATTCGGCGGCTGGTTCCTCTGGAAGAAGTTCGGCAGCATGCTAACGGGGCTTTTCCCCCAGCCGGTGCCGGCAAAGGTTGAGGATCCCTGCAGCGTTGAATCGGCGACAGACGAGCTGAAGTTCATCAGCAAGTGCGCGGGCGAGTCAGTCAGCGATGAAAGCCTCAGGAAGATCATTGCTGACGGAAAGGCCCATAACAAGTGCAGCATCGCAAAGAAGATCTATCTGTCCAAGATCTACAGTGACGGAACCTGGTCGCTCGAGTACGCGAAGGAGTTCGATCCTGCATCGGGCGGCAGCAGCTGCTTCCCGGCAGACGCGAAGGATGCCGTGTACTGGTACAGGCAGGCTGAGGATCTCGGCGTTAAGCTCGATGACGCCACGGCAAAGCATGTCTCGGAGCTTGAGGCTCAGGGCAGCGGAAAATAGCCGGCTGAGGGGCAGAGGCTCAGAGTTCTGCCCCTTATGTGCCATATGAATTGATTTACAGCGAGGTGGAAAAATTGAAGAAGGCTGGAATTATGGCCATTGCCGCAGCACTGACACTCGTGTCAGGCGTGTCGGCCGCAGCCGGCAGCGGGAGGACTCCTCTCCTGCAGGAAGGCAAGAAGACTCTTTTTGAAAGGGTTATCACGAGGCCTGACTGCCGGCTCTCCGGCAAGCCGGGCTCTGCGGACGGCGAGGGCGTTCTCCCGTTCAGCAGGTTCTACGTCTACTCGAGGAACAGCGGCTATCTTGAGGTCGGCCCTGACAGCCGCGGGCATGTCTCGGGCTGGCTGGAGGAGAGCTGCACCATTCCCTGGAAGATGCAGATGACTGCCTTCTTCACCAACCGCGTAGGACGTGAGCGCGCGCTGATGTACAAGGATAAGAAGACCCTTGATGACATCGTGATGAGTGAGAAGGCTCTTTCCATTGAGAAGTCCGCGAGGGCGTCCCTCGGGAAGGGAGGCTCGGCAACGGTCGTCTCAGAGGAGCCGGAGGCCTTTGTCAACTGGCAGGAGCCCGGAAAGTTCTACCTCCTGCCGATCCTCGACTCGGCAGAGCAGATGACGGCAGACGGCAACTACGTGCGCGAGCTCAACGTCGCGTCGCTTTCCATGGACCCGGCGAATGGCAAGGGCGGCGCAGGCGCGGCAGGCTCAGCGTCATCGTCAGGCAAATCAGGATCCGCCGGCTCCTCTAAGGGAGCGTCGGCTGACGCGGCCGGCGGGGCTGACAGTGCTCAGGGTGATCCGAACTCAGTCGGCATCTTCCGTGCGGGCATCGTGTTCGTGGTTGACACCACCGTCTCCATGCAGACCTACCTCGATCAGACCAGGGAGATCGTGAAGGATTTCTACAAGGCGCTTGATGAGGCCGGCATGGCCCAGTTCGCGGGATTCGGCCTTATCGGCTTCAGATCTGACACCAAGGCTGTGCCGGGGCTTGAGTACACCACCAAGATCTTCGTTGATCCCAACGATGTCGAGGGGAGCGAGGACTTCCTCAAGAAGACCGAGCAGCTCAGGGCCGCCACGGTCTCGAGCCCTCTATTCGACGAGGACTCCTTCGCCGGAGTCGCCGAGGCGGTGAACAGTATTGACTGGAGCGGCTTTGACGGGCGCTATGTCGTCCTCATCACTGACGCGGGCGCGATTGACGGCGGCAGCGAGCATGCCAGCACCGGCTACAGCGCCGAGACGCTGAAGGCGGATCTGCAGCAGAAGCATATCGGCCTCATCGCCATCCACCTTCTCTCCGGAACTGCTAACGCAAAGAAGAACCGCGAGGGCGCCAAGGCCCAGTACGAGATCCTCTCTGACAACAGCTTCCTCAACAAGCCGCTCTACTTCCAGACCGACACTGCGGACAAGACCGGGTTCAGGAAGCAGGTGACTAAGATAAGCGACCTTCTGACCGCGCAGACACTGCATGCCTACAACGGTGACAAGAGCATCGGCAGCGTCATAACCGAGGTGCAGGAGGAGGCGAAGAAGGTCGGCGACAACGACATCAAGCGACTGGGACTCGCCATGCAGCTTGAGTATCTCGGCAAGATTTCGGGCACCAGGGCTCCTAGCGTCATCAGCTCCTGGATCTCGGATCTCGATCTCACGCCGCAGCACAGGGCCGTTGTCGAGCCGTATGTCCTCCTGACGAAGACCGATCTCAGCAACATGGCAGGCAGGGTCAGCGGAGTGATGAAGGCAGCGAGCGCAGGCGTCAGGTCGCCTGACGCGATGTTCAATCAGCTCAAGGACATTGCACTCAAGATGGGGCGCGATCCCTCAGAGCTCAATGGCAAGACCGCCTTCTCCGACGCGGTGATGGCCGAGTACCTGGAGGGACTCCCCTACAGGAGCGAGGTTGCCGCCATGGACGCGGAGGACTGGGCATCGCTCTCGCCTGACCAGCAGGAGAAATTCCTCCGGAATATGAACAACAAGCTCCGCTTCTACAGAAAGTGCAACGAGGATACCGACAAGTGGATCTCCCTCGCCGAGGGCGCTGATCACGCCGATGACGTCTATCCTGTTCCTCTTTCCATGCTGCCGTAATGATTGAGCTCAGCAACATCAGGATCACGAACGGGAAGGACAGGGACCCATTCCACGTCCAGGTAAAGCATCTCCTGGTAAGGGACGGTGAGGTTGCGGTAATCAGCGGTCCGAGCGGCTCGGGGAAAAGCACGCTTCTCCAGGCGGCCGGACTCATCACCCGGCCTGATCCTCCGGAGGAGGGAGAGAGCTGCTCCATAGTGATTGGAACTGACGGCAGTCATAGTGCCATTGACATCGATGCCGATGACCGGACGCTCTCCGGCATCAGGGCGAGGTCCATAGGCTTCATGCTGCAGGTCGGCGGCCTCGTCCCGTTCCTGACGGTGAGGGAGAACATCGCGTTTCCCCTGGAGCTTACCGGATGGAGCATAAAGGACCGCTGGAAGGACTTTGACAGCCTCGACGGCTGGATTGAGAAGTACTTCAGTGTCCTTAACCTCGATACCTCGCTCCTCAGCGTGATGCCTGTGAGCCTTTCGGTAGGGCAGGCGCAGCGCGTCTCGTTCCTCCGCGCGCTTGTCCACCATCCTGATGTCCTGCTTGCTGATGAGCCGACCGCCTCGCTCGATCCGGAGACTGCCCGGAGCCTTTTCCGGACCATTCTGGAGACCGTCAGCAGCACCGGCATATCGGCTCTTGTGGTAACGCATGATCCGGAGCTTATCGGAAGCGGCGGAATGCGCGTCAGGCATGTTGAGGCGCAGCCCGGTGATCAGGCAAAGAGCTCCGTGTTCGATGACGGGGCGCAGAGCCCCTCAGGGGAGGCATGATGCTCTGGAAGCTTGCCTGCAGTGATCTCAGAAAGGACAGGAAGGTCTCCTTCTGTGTCGCAGTCTCGATTTTCGCAGTGGTCTGCCCGCTCATGCTCCTCTACAGCCTCAGGGTCGGCATTCTGCAGGGGATTGAGGACAATCTGGTAAATGATCCGCAGAACCTAGAGATCCGGATGATCGGAAACAGCAGCCTGAATGATGACTTCTTTGCGTGGCTTGGGAGCGACAGACGCGTCTCATTCTCCGCACCGCTCACAAGGTCTCTGAGCGCAGTCGCCGACCTCAGGGGAAAGAAGAGGATCCTCACGGGCGCCGAGATGCTCCCGACCGGAAATGGCGATCCTCTTCTCCGTGACATTCCTGTCCCAGTCAGTCAGCATGAGGCAGTCCTCAGCGCGAAGGCCGCCTCGTATATCGGCGCGGCGGCAGGCGACACTGTAGAGATCGTGATTACCCGCACGGTGAATGACAGGCGTGAGGCGGAGAGGATTCCCGTGAAGGTTACAGGCATAGTCCCCGAGAGCCTCTCTGACGGCAAGTCCGTGTTCCTGACCCCTGACTTCATCACCGCGGCCGAGCGCTACCGCGACGGCGATACGCTCTTCATTTCTGGAATGAGCCTGGTCAGCGCCTCTTCTGACACAGCCTATGCCGGAGAAATCAGGGCTCAGGGCGCGGGCTCCGGGAATGCCGCGGTCCTGAGTGATAAGACGGCCTCGGCGCTCGGCCTCAGACCGGGAGATGCCTTCCATGTCATCGCCGGGCGCGTAAATGACGGCACGCTTGAGAAGTGCCCCGTTGAGACGGTGCTTGGCTCAGTGGATCCTGAAAGCAGCGGCAGGGCAGTCCTTCCTGAGGGCGTCATGAAGGCGGCAGAGGCATTTTCTGCGGGCGGAGCCTGCCCGTTCAAAGGGAACGCGGATGCCATCCCCGGGGCATCATCTGTCAGGCGCCCCTTTGCCAGGGCCAGGATTTATGCGGGGGCACTTGATGATGTCGAGTCGCTCGCCGCTGACATCTCAGAAAAATGGAACATCGAGACCAGGACCCAGGCAGATGCCATCAGCAGGGCAAGGTTCGTGAGGAGCGCTCTTGACTATGTGTTCTGGCTTGTCGCTCTGGTGTCGGCTTTCGGCATGGCCTTTTTCCTCTTCGGCACTTTCACCGCCGACATCGAGAGAAAGACCCAGACCATCGCCATGCTCCGCCTCATGGGGCTTACGAGGAAGCGGGTGTCGCTTTTCCTTATGGCGGAGGCCTTTATCCTCTCGTCGGCCGCCTATGCCATGGCATGCGCGGTATATTTTGCCGGAAGTATGACATTCAACGCCCATTTTGGTGCCGGGCTCGACGATAATGTAGTCAGTACGCTCAGCATATCGCATATAATCTCAGGGTATGCCGCGGTTCTCGCGATTTCCCTCATGGCCTCGCTCTGGGGTGCATGGCAGGCATCGAGAATCGAGCCAGGAGAAGCGCTGAGGAGCGTGAGGTACTGAGCCGCCCTCATGGCGGGAGTGATGTTCCGTTTCAGACTTATGCAAGGAGATCTGCTGTGTGTTCTGTAAATAGCAAGGCTGTCAGAAGGCCTGCAATTCTGCTCGGAGCGGCTCTGTCGCTCGCGTTTTCTGCCGGGGCAAGCGCCTCCCGCGATCTTTGGGATCCGGTGCCGGCGGCTGATGCCGGAAAGAATGAGCTCTCTCTCCCGATGCCATGCGGCGGAAAGATGGTTTTCAGGCGCATAGAGACCGCGGCCAAGGGGCCTCTGGACGATGTCAGGATCACGGTTGGAAGCGATGACCGGGGATCCGCGGCAGTTGACACCGGCGGGACAACGTACATAGGCGGCTCATTCAGCTCGAAGGGCGGCAGGTCCTACTGGCTTGGAAAGTACGAGGTTACCCAGGCGCAGTACGACGCCGTGATGTCAGACGGGAAAACCTGCCCGCCCCAGGGCGACCTCCCCATGCCGAAGCTCAGCAAGCTCGCGGTTCCTGTCGTAAAGGTAAGCTGGTATGACGCGGTGGAGTTTACGAGGAAGTACAACGAGTGGCTCAACGCCAATGCCGCGGACGCTCTCCCCAAGGAGGACGGGCAGCCCGGCTTTGTGAGGCTCCCGACCGGAACGGAGTGGGAGTACGCGGCAAGGGGCGGTATTGCAGGAGTTACCGGGCGCGACGCGCCGGAGAATGCCGATGAGGTCGCGTGGAGCAGCCCGAAGTCGAACGGCAGGCTGCAGCTCGTCGGCCTCAAGAAGCCTGATGCCTCAGGGCTCTTCGACATGCTGGGCAATGTCAGCGAGATAACGTTCTCGCCGTTCGCGCTCAGCAAGGTCAGCCGCCCGCACGGACAGGCGAGCGG
>ONIT01000056.1 GCA_900317945.1 uncultured Pseudomonadota bacterium | reverse complement strand
TATGCGGTAAACCCTTGTTACAACTGCCTTAGTACAATCAGTAGTATACAGGTGAATCCGCGATGCTACAGCCGTGGGGTCACTTCATATTATCTGAATTCACCACATCTGTGAAGAGCCACAGCAATGTCGAAACTAAACTTGAGTTCATCATTGCCGGATTGATTTCGGGAAACCAGTGAGCAAGAGCATTTCGGCAGTTGCATCCAATATTTGTCTGAGGCGTTTTAATCAGAAAATACCCTATGGACAGCAGGTGCTCTTTTCCAAGCAGGCTGACCATGGATTTGTTGTCTTTATTCAATAAATCACCAAGCGTTACAGCATCGGATATGTACTGCTCATCCGGAGCCATCCTGGCATACACCACGCGCAGCAACTTTTCAATAAATGAGCAGATGAACATAGATGAACCATAGCATGATTCCTCATTCTGCCCTGCACTGGAATGAGAAGTGCCCCTGACGTCATCAAGCATGCCAAGCAGGAACGCTGCATCCTTTTCAAGCCCATTTTCAGTCTGGTCAAGCTGTTCTTCAATAAATTTAACTTCTGATCTGACCAGTTCCGAATAAGCATCAAAGGCATCATCGTCAAAGAGAATTGCATGGAATTTCAATGTTTCCGCGAATGCCCAGAATAACAGACGATTCTGCTGGAAGGTGGTCAGAAACTCACCAGCTGGAAATTGAACATCCACCAACGAGAATTCATGCTTCATACTTAACAGGCTTTCATACTTCCTGCCGCCGGGCGGATCCTGTCTGTGAGTCAGCAATAACAGTTTCGCTCTGCCATTCTTATCTGATTTCCACTTTTCTATGGGAAAAGCAGGAATATTAATACTGATATGAGTGCAGCCTTCAGAATTCCAAAGAGATTCCAAGACCAAAGCCTCTGCTATTTTTATTTTTCCGGATAAAACATTTGCTTCAGGTCTCTTAATTTTCACCAGGAAGGAATAGACTGTTCTTAAATCCACGTACGTTTCCAGCATACCTTCGTGCTTATCAACGGGAAGAGACTCAACATCCTGACAGAGTACATCCAGCAGACTGTCGATGCGCTGCCTGTACTGCTGCCTGCCGTACTTATTGCCCCAGATACCAAGGACCCTTTCCAACCCCAATGACTTAAGGTCCTCAAGATGACCTGACGGGAACAGCAACGAAAACAGAGCGGGATCGCGATCAAAAACATTTTGCAGCCGCTCAAAGTAATTGACTGCTATGCCGGGACTACCCTGGCACAGACATTCAAACACCCGGGGCTGAATCTTCTTTTGAAAAAATGTTATGAAGTCAACTGCAGCATGCCTCAGCCCGAATTCATCCTGCTCAGAGGAGGCGAATATTTCTGAAGCATGCCCATTGGTGAATTCTATTGCATCGTGAATTCTTGACTTATGGAGGTGTCTGGCATCATTCACAAGCTGACTCAGCAAAACCGCTTTATCCGGCTCAAGATACCGGATGAAGTGCCCCAGCACGCAGATTTTTCTTGTCAGGAGAAAGTAAAAATAAGCATCCATGTCAGCAATGCACTCCAGCGGGTACCTGGAGTACAGCGACTCAAAGAATGGCCTGTGCTTTGAAATGGCATCCACATCTGTAACTGCAGAAAAGACATTTGTGGAAAAAGAAGTGCTGAGCTTAAGGCCTGTCTTTTCCGTCTTGAAAACACTCCTGAACGATTCCATGCCTGCCTCCATGCTGACCCCTCATATTCAAACAGAACGGGCGACGGACTGTCCGCGACGGCTATCTTACACCACGGAATCATCGGGCGTAACCCAACAAGCCATGTCCGATCTCAGCGGCCATCATCTGTGCTTTTCAGGCTCTCTGTCATCCGGCCCGTGGCAGCGGCTGGAATTGAACATGGTGGACACTGAATACCGGTTCACTGGATTGAAAGCCGGCTGTCCGGGAAACCAGCTCGCTCATTATGACAGCAGCTGCCCATTGACTGAAGAGCCGTTTATGCTAGCTGAATGCATCTGACCATCCGCCTTCCTTCTTGTCTAAATAAAGCGCCACAGAATTCAGCACATCAGTGAAAAGCCACATCAGTCTTGCTGTCAAAACCTGGGTCATATCTTCCTGTGTCATCCCGGGAGCCCAGTGAGCCAGTCTGTTTCTGTAGTTCCTACCTGTTTTTATAACAGGCATGCCAATCATGAAGTACTCAAGGCTCAGGACCCAGGTGCGCCCCAATGTCTCAGAGAGAACTTTTTTGTTCCTGTTTAACAGCTGCTCAAATGTCATATCTCCCGGAACATACTCTTTATCTGCCTGCAGATGACGGTAAAGGAGGCGCAGCAGCTTTTCAGAAAGCGAGCACAGGAACATAGATGACCTGTAGCAGGATATCTCAAGTTTCAGGCCGCTCGCATTCATGTCCCTGCTCACAGAATCCAGCATGCAAAGCAGCAGGTCTGTGTCGTTCTCAAGCCCACCCCCTGTCTTTGATAGTTTCCCGGAGATGAAATGTACAGTGCTCCTGACCAAACTTGAATAGCAGTTCAATTGAGCCGGATTGCAGAGCATTTCCAGAAAAATTTTAGTTCTGAAAGCCTCTTGAAAAGCTAAATGCCTCAGATAGCCGTATGGGAGCTTCTCATCAGCAGACAGACAGGTGCAGCATTTTCTACAGGATGATTTCCGGTGAAAACTTAAAGAGCTTACACATTCACCATAATAGGTAAGGACCAGTAGATTTGATCTAGGACTACCTGAAGTAGGCCAGTATTTATTGACACGATCCGGGAACATGGCTTTGGCCTGAGCTATTTTCCTGGCAACCTCATCCTTTTTCAGTTTCTCGGCAATCTTTACATACTCAGCAAATTCACCTGCTCTCGGATGTTTAACCGCACTCAGGAATGAGCTCAGAGGCCTCAGAGCAGTCTCCCTCACATCAGCATTATCCTTCGACAGTCCTTTGCAGAGCGGCTCAGCATCCCTGCAAATCTCATCAGCATACTGATCAATCAGCTGTCTGTATCCTGGATCCTTATGGTACGAATGTTTCCAGATATCAAGAACTGCCGGCAGCCACAATGAGTGCACTGTAACATGATACGAGGCAAACAGGGCATAAAACAGCTCGCGGTGCAGACTGAAAATTTTGCCCAGGTCATGGTACCGCTTAATGATAAGATGGGGACAGCGCTGGCATATGCACTCATATAAAGAGGAATCACTGTCAGTCTTGCTTTTGCCAACCTTGCTCTCTATTATAAAATCCAGCGACACATACTTCAGCTCACAATCAGTCTGGCGCCACGAGAAAACGTCTTCAAGACTGCGTCTTAGATATTCAAGCGCAAATTTTTGGCTGTGCCTGCAGATGCGGACTGCACTGTCAGTAATATCTTTCAGCCGCTGAGAAGTATTATCATCAAACTCTTTCTGCTTTTCTGCCAGCGAGAAAAGCGTCCGCATCCTGGATATTTTCCTGATCAGAAGGAAACGGTAATAGTCATCCAGCTCATCGACCGCATCCAGCTGGTTCCTGGTAAAAGGATCCCAGAAATCAAGTTTTGTCACAACAGACTGAACATCACTTTTCTCCGAATCAGACAGCATGTCGTTGCTGGCAGACTGGCTGCTGTCTCTCTCGTACAGCAGAGAGATGTGAATGTTGTTCTCCTTTAACATGCTACTGACCGAGCCCATATCTGCATCCTTCATTCAATACTGCAGGTAAAAGCCTGACTGCACGGTGGTTCATTATCACCGGCCGGTGCCAGGCCTTCTCCCGTTAATTCTACAACATTGATGGACCAAACCAACCGATAAGCTGGCGGATGCGGCTTTAGGGGAGCGATACTCAGTAGATCAGTTAGAAGAGGCCTGAATACTCTTAAAGCGGTGTAGCAGTGGCAGCGAGTCTGCGCAGCGCTCTCTCATGGACTTTTCACCCAGCCCAAACACCAGTTTCTTCGTCATCTCATTATGCAGGCTGAGCGCCTGGCACCTGAGACGGGTGAGCGGACGCCAGTTGCAGCACAGCGATGAAATCAGAACCATGTACAGACCGACGCACACTCCCCATGTGGCAAAGTCCAGTTCGCTTCAAAACAGTGCCCTGCCTGAAGCCCCGGCACAATAGCGTCTGTCAAAGCCAGCCGCGCTCCCGGGAGGCTCTCTGAACGAAAGCGGTTCTGCTGCAGTCTGCCTCTTGGGCTGCCTGTGCAGGTTCCGGCAGCGTACGGCAGTGAGCATTCCGGCATTCGGTCCTGGTTCAGGACACCGGGGCCGGACGGAATGGCGTGCCCTCCCGGGCTCCTCCTGACATCGACGGAATTGCAGCCCCTCCGGACTGACACACTGCACCTCAGCACGCATAGTTTCAGCAAAAAACAGGAGCAGCTTCACTGTACATCGGCTGATACACTTACGGCATACATACAAATTACCGTCAACAGGCCTTTATGCCGGATGCCTGCTTGTTCCTAATGAAGGGCAACTGGACAGTATTGCTCATCAATTCAGCAGATAATAAGTTTATCTGATATTTATTTTTGATGTATATCAAAATAATTCGCGTATTTTATAAATAAAGCTATTGACAAAATAAATTTTGCGCATTTAATATTTCACTCAGAAGAATTATGTGAAATAACACACTATTCTGATCATTAAAACCAACTGAAACGTAGGTTCTTATGAAAAATACCCCATTTATTTTTAGAAGAAGTACATCCATGATTAAAAGATCAGCGGTAACCTTTTTACAGCAGCGCGTACAGCAGTACGCTGGTACTGATACAGCCAAGCGTACCACGGCAGTCAGAGACTGCCTCAGCCCGCTTCCGGCATGCATCAGGCGTGAGTCAGCTGCCAAAGAGTCAGTTCCCTGCAGAAACCAGCCTGGAACTGCAATTTCCCCGATACGCCATGCCGCATACTGCTTTGCCATCAGCATGAGACTCTCCTCATCAGCAGAGCTCAGCAGCGGAGCAATATCCCAAATGACACATACTGCGGAGATGCGCTGGATTCCTATGAATACTATGCCTCTGCACGCACAGCAATGTCAGAGAGTGCTGGAATCGTGAGATTTGACAGCGCGCTCCTGAGCCGCCGGGAGAGCGGAGCCGCTGCAATCAGCATTACTGACTCCTTCCGGGCCTGCAGACACCGGGAAGCCAGCGACATCGTGGAACTTTCCATGATGATCGATCAGCTGATCAGGGACGGCCGACGCATCTTCGGCCCGGGGTACAATCCCTTCAAGTCCGTGATATCAGAAACCCGCAGCAAGGCATGCAGTCACGCTGAGACTGAAACAGATAATCTGTACAGCCTCTTCATGGAAAAGGCCAGGGAAGGCAAAGCCATGACAGGCAGCGCTGATGGCGGCTCCCGGCTCAGGAAAACAGCCAATGAAACATGGAGACACGGGGCAGAAGAGGAATGCAGGAAGAACCAGGATCCCTGCTGACTTTATGTCAGTAAAGCTGAGCACCCGATAATTCAGAAACTGTCCCGGACATGACCTTAAACTGCCATTGGGCGGCCCACCGGCATGCTCATCATCTGACTGGCGGCCGCTTTACGGAAGCTGAAGCCATGAGAAACACAATGTCCGACACCAGGCACGCCGCTTATACTGGTATTCCGTTTAATAAGAATGACTGCTCCGCTGAAACCTGACTGAGCACTCCGTCCGAGCGAACCGTCTGACACATGGCAATATGCCGTTCTGCTTTACTCGCCTATTGAAGTAAATATCTCGTTAATCTTTGTAAATGCTTCAATTGCCTCATCGAAATCCAGCTTTTCATCGGTATAAACCATGGTCTCACCGAGTTTTTCGTATTCCGTGCGCACTGCATCATCTCTTAAAAGATGTTCCCATGACTGGAAATCATATGGCTCATTTGGGGTATACTCAGCTGACAGATGGCGTTTTTCCAGATAAAAGACGTCCGACTTCTTGGTCTCTTCCAATAAATCGCGCAATGCGACAGTCTTACTCAGAAATTGCTGAACCTCATTGCGTTTGAACAGCATTGTCACATCATAAATGTGCCTGACTTTGGCCAATATGTTATTGCAGACGGCATGCCGCTTGACTGCCATGACCTTGTCAAGGAATGTCCTTGTAATATCCAGCGTATTGACTGAAACATCACAGAGTTCAAATTCAGAGATTGCCTGGTCTCCGTTATGTTTTAAAAGATACTCATGAATGTACGTACGGAGTGACTTTTTGCTATATGGATCAGGCCGGGTGCTGGTGCCTATCTCCAATTTTATTTTCCCGTTTCTGTCTGACTCGTCAAACCATACATTTGAGCTCTTGTTCCGGTGATTACGTTCGTTAAGGATTTTTTCCAGCCTGAATTCCGCAGATATAGTCTCCTCGATTTCCTTCAGATCTTTGTCATACTGTTTATTGCCGATTTCCGCCTTAGGGGCGTAAGTCAGATCAATGTCTTCTGAAAATCTGGATATGGTTCCAGGATAGCATTTGGAAAGAGAGGTTCCTCCTTTGAACACGCATGTATCAGCAAAGCGGCTTTTCTCAAGCCGCTGCAGCAGCATCACAATAAAGTAGTCCCTCTTTACCGCCTCTTCAGGAATGCGAATCCAGTCAGATGTAAGAGAGATAAGATCAGAGAACTCATCGTTTTGTTCATGAAGCCGCATATATTTCTCTTACATCCGGAATATCGTACTCTGAAACATTGGATATATATCTGTCAAGTCTGTTGGGAATGTTAAGAAAATCCAGGAATGATTTCATAAATGCAATTGTAGATTTCTCATATCGCCTACAGGCTAAAACAGAATCAATAGCATCAGGATTGTACTCCTCAGCAAACTTCGCAAAATATCCAGTAAACGCTCCGATGTTCAGATCCTGTATAGTACTGAAATGCTGCAGTATCTCGAGTGCCTCTATTGTACTCTGCACACTCGGGTTTAATGACAGATCAATTTTGGAAACAGAAACATTTCCTACTTTCTTCTGCTGCTCTTTGATACGAACAGAAAGCACCTCGGCATTCTTGCTTATCTGAGTAGTGATGCCAAGACCTACGTACATCCTGTAGCCTACAAGGAGTCCTTTGTTCTCAGCGGTATAGTATGAGACGATTTGTTTCTCACTGAGCGGCACTCTCCCGAAGCGGGAAACTCTGGGTCGGTAATAAATACCATCACAAAGCCTGACCAGCTCTCCTGACTTTGTCATTCCATCCAGAATCTGGTAATACCCTGACACAGAAATAGTCATGCCTAACTCCTGATACAGGTCTGATGCTTCAATAACACTGTTCTCAGGCTTTGACAGAAGTAATAATCTGACCCTATCAGTATTACTAACCATAATCCGCCCCCTACGCAGTTAGTTTCAAAATACATTGACACATATATAGTGTCAAGACTTTTTAAAAATAATTGACATTTCAGATGTTATTGTTCGCCACAGTTTTAGCCAAAATGTAACTACAGTACGCTCTTTGTCTACTTGATTAAGCAGTTGTTCATTCGTTCACCCTGGAGCGTTCCTGAAGAGCAAGGCTCCCTCAGGCACATAGAGTCCCATTCCATCTGCCATCCTTCCTGCCCTATCTGACGCGCAAGATACAGCCAGAGCCGCGGAGCCCTGCAAAATGGAAAGAGAGCCCCAGAGCCTCAGGCCCCGTGAGCCTCCCCGCTGGCACCGGGCCCATGCATGCGGAGAGCTGAAGATGCGCCAAAGCCCCAGAGCAGAGGAGCCTATTGCGTCTCCTTCCGGAGCCTCCTCACCGAGAGCTCAATGTATTCCCGCTCTTTGTCAATTCCTATATACGCTCTCTTCAGCTTCCTTGCCGCGAAGCCCTTAGTCGAGCTCCCGCAGAACGGATCCAGTATGAGATCTCCCTCTCTCGTTGACGCCTCAATAATCCTCTCGAGTATATAAGCGGCTTCTGCGTCGGGTGTTTCCCCTCTGTCTTCTCGCTCTTCGGCGTGAGCGCTCCGGTCCAGACATCCTTCATCTGCTTCCCGCCGTTCCTCTCCTTCATGAGCTGATAGTTGAAGAAGTGCCTGGCCTTTTTCTCATCCTTCTGCGCCCAGAGGAAGGTCTCCGTGCTGTGGGTAAAGCACCTGCAGGCGAGATTCGGTGGCGGATTGGTCTTCTGCCAGGTAATATTGTTGATGATCTTGAAGCCCTCCTGCTCGAGGGCCATGCCGATGCTGTAGATGTTTTGGAGAGTGCCGCTCACCCATATTGTGCCGTTTGGAGTCATGACCCTTTTGCAGAGCCTGATCCAGCGCCGGTTGAACTCATGGTTCTCCTCAACTGACGATGCCCTGTCCCACTCCCACTTGTTCACTGAGACCATCTTTCCCGAGTGGCAGGTAATTCCGCCATTGCTCAGGAAATACTGCGGATCGGTAAACACCATGTCGGCGGATCCCGGCTCAAGGCTTTGAAGGCTCTCGAATGTGTCCCCGAGAAAGAGCATGGCCTCATCATCCCCATAGTACGGAGAAATGCATCCTGTATCAATTCTCTTCATAGGCCAATTGCTCCCCTGCTCACTCCCTGACGTTTCCCTGCAATCCCTGAATACTCCGCAGTCAGGGCCTCCCGGGCTCCGGCTGAGCTCAAAGACAACGGGGCATAGCTGATGAGAATGACATGGCGCTCACAACCTGGAATTGTGGAATCATCCTCTCCTCAAAGCACCTCCGCCCTGCCCACAGTTCCCTGCCCACCTGACATTCCCCCTACGTGAATTCTCCGGCTCCTCAATTCCGGGGAGCTGATCCCCTTCTGCGTCAGCAGCAACTGCCGCCGTCAGCATCAGGAGCACGCGCCCCGCGCCGTATGAGAGGACGCTCACATCAGGAGGCTGACTGAGGCTCACGCCGCTCACGCACGCCGGGCAGACTCTGTCTTTCATGGCAAAAGGGAAAGCTGCCGCCGCCCTGATGCCGGGAAGCTCCCGGACATCGGGATCCCCCGCGTCAATGCCCTCAATATCCGGGAAAAGCCTGCGGAAAGCGTCAGTCAGCATCGCGTATCTCATGATATTTCTCCCTGAGCTCACAGAGAGCGCGCGGGATGCTGCCCGGCTGGCTCAGGCCGCCAGAAGCAGGGCTGTCCGGCTTTATCGGAACAGCTGAGGAGAACATCCATGCAGTGTCCGGGTGCCTGACCTCAGAAACCCAGAAGGAGCCAGGCCCGCTGAGAAGCTCCCGATATAAAGCCTGCCCTGCTGGAGCAGCCTCCTGATCACGGGCCCGTCACCGCCCGGGTTTATTCCTGTGCCGCAGCGTTCGTCCCTCCGCGCCCGGCAAAGCGCTTCGCCTTCCCCGCGCAGGATGAGCCGCTCGGGCTTCTGTCCCCTTCGGTCCTCTTTAATAGTCAGCCATTGCCTGTTATGCGGCCCCGCCGCCGCGGATCCATTCAAAGGAAAAGCCGCAGCGGGCAAGGCAGTCTGCTCCCATGCTTTCCGTGAGGAAGAGGAAATCCGCCCGGAAATCCCTCCCTGCGTTTTTCCTGCTCACTGGCACGCATGAGGCGTCCCATCATCCGGAGCCTCGTCCTGCTCCCCGCGGAGATGAAGCGCGCCGCGAAGGCTATGGCTCTTATCAGACTGGACCTGCCGCGGCTGCTCCCGGAGACAGGCGCGGTGATTTGACAGAGGCTGATGGATGCCCTGCCGGTATTGCTGTCCATCAGTTTCCGCTTTCAGAAGCTTCAGGGGAGCTTTGCCTGCGTCTCCCGGAATAGCATGACAGGAATTATAGTTTTCCCGCGGGAATGCGCAATTTGCCGGCCTGCGGCCTGACTGGCTCAGAGCCTCCGGATCTCATGACTCAGCGCGCCGTCCCGTCTCACCCGCAATGAAAATCAGCCAGGAGGGCCCAGGCTCACTCAGTAAACAGGCATCGATCGGGCCGCTGGCTGACTCAGTTCCAACACGCATCCGGCCGTCTCCCGGAATGTCTCCGGCCGTGGCCGGTGCAGGCAGAGGGCCCCGCATGCCGGGAACCTCTTCCTTATGAAAAAGGCCTGCCCGTGCATCCTCAGGGGGATGCTGCCGGAGCATCCGGAACAGGCGGATCACTCTCCTTATACGCCCAGAAACCGCGCCTCGGCCGCGCGCTGTGTGAGCCTCAATCAGGCACCGCCTGACTGCAGCCCATAAGTCCGGCGGCGCGCGAAGGCCGTCTTCATTGCACTCTCAATGCCGCCCGGTATTGCTGCGCCCTGCCGCATGTCGGAACAGTTCAGGCTATAATGAGCGCGACAGTTCCCCCGGGCCTCTGTGAGTCATCACACGCACACTCGGGGGCCTTTGTTTTCAGAATTCCGGACTCTCCCCAGTTCCTCTGCCCATACCATTCCCTGCAGAGCGCACGCACCGCGCACTCTCTCTCATGCCGGGCGCCGGGGCACCGGACTGCTCCGCGCAGAGCAGTGCTCTCTCCTGCGGCACAGGGCATCATTTCCCCAGAACAATAATCCCTGAGCTTTCGGGGCCGCGGGACTTTTCATTGTCTGTCAGTGAGGCTCAGGGCCTTTCAGCCCGTCAGAACCCGGAGCGCGCTCCGGGCGGGACCTACGCCCCGGAGTCAGTGCGCCCGGAGCAGCCGCAGCCCGCCGCATTCCGTCTTAACCCGGCTCTCCGGGGCAGGGACATGTGGTACTGGGCAGGAGACCTGACTTCATCTACCCGTTCCTGGTCATATGAGAGCTTCGCGTTTGTCTGCGGCGGCGGCCGGGTGCATGCCGGATCCCATCCCGCGTCATTCGCCGGCGGTGTCCGTCCCTTTGCCCTGCCCGTGCAGCCCCCGATAAGCCGTGCATCAGCAAGGCAGAGGCTCATGGCTGCCATCAGGCACTTCAACTCACAGGCCAGCCCCAGGCCCCGCTCCCCAAATTGCCTCACGCGCCATCACCTGTCCATCAGGTGATCAAGGATCCAGATGGCAGGGCCGTCTCCCTGCCCGGCGGCCTTCCTGTACCATATGAGCGCCTCATCGTAATGCCCGGAGCACTCATAGATGATGCCGAGCTTACTCTCCGCGTCCACGTCGCCGTACTCCGCCGCCATCCTGTACCATTTGAAGGCCTCCTTCGGATCCCGGCCTATTCCCCGGGCGCCGGACTCATAGAGCATCCCCAGCTCATACTGCGCCTCAGGATTTCCCTTCTCCGCGGCGGCCCGATAGAGCCTCTCCGCCTCACTGATGTCCCGCTTTACCCCGAGCCCGGCATGATACAGGCGCCCCAGGCTGAGCTCTGCCCCGGTACTGCCCTGCTCCGCCGCCTCCCGTTAGAGCTCCGCGGCCTTCACCCGGTTCTTCCGGACGGTGATCCCGTTCTCGTAAATCCAGCCGAGCCTGAGCTTCGCCCCTGCGTTCCCGAGCCCAGCTGCTTTCAGGAGCCATTTCACGGCCTCCCGCTCATCCCTTAATGAGCCGTGCGCGTAAAGGCATTTCTCTCCCCGCTCGAACTCGTACTGCCCAGGCGCCTGCCCGGAAGCCTGGGACAGTGCCGCAGCTCCCGCGCCCTGGCACTGACCGCTGCCTTCAGGGTTCCCGGACGTGCCCATCCCATCTGCCGGCTCCCGCACAGAGTGAAGCAGCCCGATGGCAAAGAGGACAGAGTCCACGGCGCAATCCGCAAGAGCCCCGCTGAAGCCCCTCTCCGCGGTGAGCGATTTCCTGAGCTTTGCCGCGCACTCAAGGCACCCGGCATTGTCGTCATCAAGGAAGCGGCTGATGAGCTCCCTGCCGGAGCTCTCAGAGGCAATGGCCAGAGTCGCCTCACAAAGGCCGGGCGTCAGAGCGGCACCGGAGCCAGAAAGAAGCTCTGGCAGCGATTTGTCCGAAAGAATGGAAACGCCATGCTCCCTGACAATTCTCCTCAGCGCCTGATGAAGCATCATCCCGTGTCTCTCCTCTCTCTCCAGGAAGTTCCCCTGCATCTGAGCCTTTTCCCTGCAGCATGCGCGCCGGGGCTCCGGAAGCCGCCAAAGGGCAGGTGCGAAAGCGCCGCGCCCGACTGCAGGGTTCCCCGGGGCAGGCGCTCACGATACTCTCCCAAGCGGCAGTCAGTCATCCGGTTCCGGGACAGGCGAAGGCCTTTCGCCTTCAGAAAAGCAAATTCAGGGCTCCCAGGCCGGCGCCGGGGCGGGAACACGGCGCGGCAGACGTCAGGAATATGGACATGGATAAAAAGACGGGGCCTGAGCCCGTGCAGGACTCAGGGGAGACCGGTTCTCCTCAGGAGAGAGACTCCCGTCATTCCCCCCGCAGAGTCTCCGTGCAGTACCGGCCTTTGGGCAGGCACTTCCTCAGGGACTCCAGCTCTGCCAGCCTGCAGAGCGCGCCGGGGTGTCCGTTCACACGGGCACGCGGCCCCAGTGGAGCACTCATCAGAGAGCCTTTCAGGCTGCGGATTATTTCCCGGCCGCAGGCGTCCCGGGAGCCGCTGCCCTGGTATCCGGGGAGACGGTTCCTGCCGGGGGAGCCTCACCCCCGGCAGGCGCCTTTCCGCCTGATGACGCACTGGCAGCCGCCTCTTCATGTGCCGCAGCTCCGGGAGCCGCTCCTGCTGCGGACACCATCCCAGCCGAGAGCCTCATGGACTTCAGGAACTCCGCAGCCGAGGCGTTGAGATCGGGGATGACGACGCCTTCAGGCCCGTCCTTCCCAGCACCTGCGTTGCCTGCCCCGGGAGCTCCGTTTCCGGCCCCGGAAGCCTCGGACGCCTTCCCTGCTCCCGCTCCGAGATACTTCGCCCTCGCCTCCTCCTCGGTCTTCCGCACCTTCTCGGCGGCCTCGAGCGAGATCTTCATCTTCTTCTCGCTCTCGAGGTAGGCGTCAATCTGGCTGTAGGGGATCGGCTTTGAGAAGTAGTATCCCTGCGAGTACCTGATGCCCTTCGACATGAGGAAGGTCTGCAGCTCCTCGGACTCTGCGTACTCCGCGACGAGGTCGACATTGAAGACGTTCGACATGTAGATGATGACGTCCATCAGCTGCCGGTTCATCGGGTCGTTGAGGAGGTTCTTGATGATTTCCCCGTCGATCTTGATGATGTCCGGCCGCATCTTGATGATCTCGAGGAGGTTCGAGTACCCGGAGCCGAAGTCGTCTATCGCGAGCTTCACGTGGTGCTCGCGGACCTTCTGTATGAACCCGGTGAGGATGTTCTGGTCGCTGAAGCCCTCGGACTCCAGGATCTCGAAGATGAAGTTCTCGGGGTGCTTCAGCTTCTCTATCCTGTCGAAAATCATCCGGACGACCTCCGGCGCGCTGATGTCTATGGCCGAGAGGTTGATGGACACCGACTCCTTCCGGTTCTCGAAGAGGTCGAAGACCTTGTTGATCATCGCGCAGGAAATCGGCGAGTAGAGCCGGAACTCCTTCGAGACGGGCAGGAACTGGTTCGGGAACCAGAGCTTCCCGTTCTGGTCGCGTATGCGCATCAGGCTCTCGAACTTGTGCGTGCAGCCCGCGACATTGTCGTAAATCGGCTGGAAGAAGGGCTCGACCCCGTCGTGCTCGATTGCCCAGCTCACCGCCGCGAGCGCGCTCATCGAGTCCTCGAACCTGGTGTTCTCCTCCTCGCCCTTCTCGAAGATGACGAAGCGCTTCAGGCTGTTCTTCGGATCGTTCATCACGAGGCGCGCGTTCTCGAGGAGGTCGGTGTCGTTGAGCACGAGGTAGAAGCTGCAGAAGCAGACGATGTTGTCCTTGATGGAGATCTTGTTGAACTTCACGAACATCATGCGCATGGCGTTCATGAAGTCCTCCTGCGTCATCGAGTCGTTCGCCACGATGAAGAAGGAGTTTAGGTCGCTCACGTAGAGGCGGAGGCTCGCGTCAAGCCTTTCCGCAGAGAGGAAGTCCGTGACCTCGGAGAGGGTCTTCCGGAGGAACGCTATGTAGTTCTCGCGCCCGATGTAGTGCGAGATCTGTATGCTGCGCTCCACGGATATCAGGCAGAGCTTGTTGAACTTCTGCCGCTCGTTGTCGTATAGGTACTTCTCGATGTTCCAGTGCTCGGTGTTGCGCTCGACAAAGAGCGTCTCCGAGAGCATGTTCTCCTGCTCGATGATCTGCCGGAGGAGCTTCTGCTGGTTTCTGAAGGCGCTGTCGCTCTCCTTCTTCAAAATGGTGTTGCAGATCCGGATGATGTCCGGATCGGAGATGGGCTTCCGGTGGAAGCAGCGCCGGTCAATCGAGGCGATGTAGCGCTCGCTCTCCGCGAGCTCGAGAACCGCCAGAGATCCGGTCTGGAAGACGTTCCCGGTGCTGATGTGGGAGAATTCTCCCCCTACATAGGGCCCGGAGAGGTGGTTCGAGCGGAAGCCGAGGAGCGCCGTCTTGTGCGAGTCGTTGTCATCGGAGAAGACGTCGCGCCGCCAGACGCAGCACATCGCAAAGAGCGACTCCGAGGGCTGCACCTCAAGGGCGTCCGCGAGGCCGCAGAGATCCTGCTCGGAGCGCTCCGGGGAGAAGAAGCCGACCCGGAACTTCAGGTTGTCCCTCAGCATGACGCCCGGGACGCAGGGCCTCCCGTCAGGCCCCAGGGTTACGGGAAGGCCCAGGGTCTGCCCGCCGCAGACATCCTGCACGACCGCGGGGAAGCGGCTCATCACCTTCTGCAGCCTCGCGCCGCTGATGCCCACGGGGTCGATTTCCATCATGCGGGCGAACCACTGCCTGGACTCGGTGCCGTTCACCTCAGCGATAACGGTGCCCTCGGCCTTCGTGATGGTGTAGCACTCGCCGATGAGGTCAAACCCGACGGCGCAGGCGGTCTGCGCCTGGAGCTTCTCCCCGCAGAACGCGGTCATGATGAGGGCATCATGGTAGGCGCCGCTCCGGTCAAAGACAAAGGAGTCGCTGAAGTACGCGTCGCCCGTCCGCCCCTGCCTTAGGGCCACGCCGCCGAAGAGCGTGATGTCCGGGCAGTGATCGTTGAGCTCCTCCACGAGCTCGCAGTTCCTCGTGAAGCCCGCGGTCATGCAGCAGACATAGGAGGAGCCCTGCCCGAAGCCGTTCGCCGCGAGGTCGGTCGCGAGGGCGTGGATCTGGCGCCCTGAGATGTTCTCAAACACGGAGGAGAGCGCGGTGCAGCTCTTCGAGGCGATGACGTGGATGAGGGTGCACTTGGTGAAGGGCTCGCAGTTGTAGAAGAAGCCGTCGCAGCTCATGCCGGTTATCGGGGCGTCAGGGACGTACTGCGCGATGTCGTGCACGCACTCAAGCGACTCAGCCTCGCTGAGATCCGAGGTATAGACCTCTACGCTCCTGATTTCAAGGGGGGATATCCCTGAGCTTACCAGGGCATTGGCAAAATCGCCTTTCCTGAAATAAAGGCAGTCAAAGGACCTCACTTGTCTCTCCGATAACAGTTCTGCATTTTCGGATCATACACGGTGAGAAGAAATGAGGTAATGCCGCCTGTCGCAAAAATGACAAAAAAATCCCGGAGCGCCCGATGCCCCGGGAGACGTGATCCTGCCATGACAAGGACGGAGGCTCAGACGAAGGCTGAATAGAGCATCCTCGACGCGGTGAGGAAGAGGACGACCGCGAATATCCTTTTGAGGAGCACCTGGTTCATCTTCGCCCCGAGCGCGACGCCCGCCTTCGCGAATATCACCGAGCAGGGGACGATGAAGAGGACCTGCAGCCAGTTGACGACCGACCACACGCCGGGCATATTGGCTGCGGCCGCCGGGGTGTCCGCGAAGAGGATGCCCATGATCGCGCCCGGGAGGCAGATGATGAGACCCACGGTCGCCGCGGTGCCGACCGCCTTGTGAATGGGCACATTGAAGGCGGTAAGGTACGGGGTTGTGAGCGATCCTCCGCCTATCCCGACCATGACGGAGAGGAAGCTTATAAAGAACGCCGCGACATGCTGCCAGATTACCCCGGGAAGCGACTTGAAGCGGGCCTCCTTCTTCGCCCCCAGGAACATCCTGAGGGACACGAACATCGCGATGCAGCCGAAGAGCCCCGTGAGCCAGGTGCCGCCCTTGAAGGCGGAGAGGAGCGCGCCGCAGATGACGCCCGCGAGTAGCGAGACGAACCAGCCCTTTATGAGGCTCCAGTCGATGTTCTTCTTCTTATGCTGCGCCATCACCGAGGAGATGCTCGTGGGGACCATGCATGCAAGGGAGGTGCCTACCGCGAGGAGTATGGAGGCGGACTCGGTGAGATGGTAGACATATAGGTTGAGAAGATAAAAGACCGGCACCATGAGAATGCCGCCGCCGACGCCTAAAAGCCCCGCGACGAGCCCGACCGCGACGCCCGTCGCGAGGAGGCCCGCAATCATCTCGAATCCTATGCCCTCAAACATGACCTCAATCCCCACGTAAAGAAGATGAAACAGCGGAATTATACAGCAGAGAGGGAGGGAGGGGAGAGGGGCTGAAAGGCTCTGGAAAGTAAAGAAAAGGTAAAGGTACAGCAGGAAACGCCTCCTGCCATGAGTGTCATGGCGCCATAATTCAGGAGATGCCCGGACTGACAGTGCGGACTAAGGCGCTCCGGCGGCTTCCATAGAGGCTATAGAAAAATCTCTGTAAATTTAAAATCGTAAAGATTAAAAGGCTTCTATGGTAAATTCAGATTCTCGAATGGAGGCCTTTATATGGCAACA
>ONIT01000079.1 GCA_900317945.1 uncultured Pseudomonadota bacterium | reverse complement strand
TTTGGCAACCTCATACCTTAACCGATTTTTTGAAAAAATGCCGCCACAAATGTTTTCAAGTCTGGTACTGCCTGTGCTTCGTGCGTACGCCCTGCATTTGCGGGGAGGTTTTATCACAGAAGTTTGATCATGCGCTCAGTTATGAGGAAGCGTTCCGGCGCCTGCGGTGAGCAGCTGCGGCCGTTCTCTAAGTGATGCCAGCCGGCCGCAGCACGGAAGTGAGGCTCCTCGAAAGAGGAGCAAAAGGGCCAGTGATGAGCCGTGAATGGAAAGGAGCATGCACTTGCTCCGGAAACGCCTGATTGGAGCCTTTCCCCGATGCCGCGCATTCATATGCGCGACTGACTTAGGATTATGCCAGCAGGGCGAAGGGGCGAACTTCCGACTGTGGGCGCGTCGCATTGGATTCGCCAGCACCGACGTCATTATTGTAGGTGCCGACATCCGCGAAGCACGAGGAGGAAGAGACATCACTCAGCCAGTAGTACGACCCGTTTTTTCCTCGAAGATTTGGACTGAGGATGAAGGCGGCGAGCTGCTCCTCTCCCATGGACTTGTCTATTCCCTGGTAATGAGAATAAGATTTCCCGTTGCTTGGAAGCGTCTTCCCGAAAACCATGGAGAGCGTCATAAGCCTGCAGAAACATAGTTTTCCGTCAGCAGTGAAGCTCAGCAGATGCTGCTGGCCGAATGCCTCGGCAAGCCCCCAGGCAAAGGCGGGCATATAGGTCCACTGCATATATGACGCGGCATAACCGCCCTTGGTGGTGTCAGTTGGGTTCATGTACGCCTGAAAGACCGGAGTCTCCGGCACTATGACGGCGTGGTGGGCTGTTACCCCGAGGCTGCTGAGGTCCAGCGCGGTGTCGAGGTCGGCGATGATGAACTTAACGCTGTTTCCCGTGCCTGAAACACCGGGCACGGTGACCTCTTTCGTAATATAGTCCCCCGGGAAGATGTCGCGGAAGGAGCCGTCAGCAACGTTCGCGCTGAAGGTGCCATCGTTAAACGCTGAGGTCAGGTCCTTGCCGCGGAAAAACCTGCGGTGGACATCCGCACCGTCGGGAGCATAGCCCCAAATGCTGTCCGGATAGCCCTGTGCGCCTCCCCGGCCTCCCGCCTTGCTGTTCCTGGTCGCCTGAAGACCATGGTCGCTGGGCTCAGGAATGGATGAGAAGATGCCAAGCGCGAATGAGACCGAGTCCACCGCATAGTCAGCAAGCTCCTTTTTGAAGCTGCTGTCATTTACCAGGGACTCCTTGAGGCTGTCCGCGAACTTCAGATACTCATCGTCGCCTTCCTCAGTTGCTTTGCGGCACAGCTCCTTGACAAACTTGCCTGTGGTAATGGCCTTTATGACATCTGCAGCAGCGGGGTAGTCATCGAAGGCCTTGTAGTCCGAGAGGAAGGACATCAGCCTCTTGTCCTGAAGAAAACCGATGCCGAACTGCCTGATGACTTTCCGCAATGCTTCCTGGAGCTTCATACCCTGCCCTCTGTGTCCCAATGCCAGGCCAGGCATCCTCTTCATTACATTGCTGTGGAGGGACGCGTCTGAGCTGGATTAAAAGTAAACAACAGGCGCACGAAGCCTACGGACAGCAGGCAGGATGCGCGCTATATGTCGTGTACTGATTGTAAACCGTCAGGGCTTAATCATCAACATGACAGTCGCAGGGCGAATTCCATCCGGTGATTTGGCTCACAGGAATCGGCTGTTTTCCCGGCTGCCGGAAAATCCATGAGTGCTTCCACGCACAGAATGAGCCTGCCGGATAAGGCTCTTGGTCTCATTGATGAGGAGATGGTCTATTCTGAGCGGCAGATTCGGTAACTCCTGCAGACAACCACTGGAGATCAAGCAAGCTGTCCTAGCGGTAGCGTGTAAGTGCAGAACTGCCACCAATCTGCCGCCCGTACAGAGAATAAATTCCCGAGCTCTAACTCAAATCTCCACTGTTTCTCTTGAGAGCTGTCATGTTTCCTGAGAAAATCCCGCACAAACAGATAAGGAGAGATTCGGCACATGGCAGAAAAGAATACTGCAAATATAGGATTTGAGAAAGAACTTTGGGATGCAGCCTGCGTTCTTTGGGGACATATCCCTGCAGCTGAATACCGGAATGTGATTATCGGTCTCATCTTCCTCAGGTACATATCAACGGCATTTGACAAAAGATACAAGCAGCTTGTTGCCGAAGGCGATGGCTTCGAGAATGATCCTGACGAATATATTGGAGAAAATATATTTTTTGTTCCTCCTGAGGCCCGCTGGAACAAGATTGCCGAGGCAGCGCATACGCCTGAAATAGGAACGGTCATTGACAACGCAATGCGCGCCATCGAGAAAGACAACAAAAAGCTGAAAAACGTACTGCCCAAGAACTACGGTAATCCTGATTTGGACAAAAAGGTTCTCGGCAAAGTTGTTGACCTGTTCACTAACATGGACATGGACAAAACAGAGGGGAACCGGGACATTCTCGGAAGGACGTATGAGTACTGCATAGCCCAGTTTGCAGAAAAAGAAGGAGTAAAAGGCGGCGAATTCTATACGCCATCAAGCATACTGAATACTCTTGTCGCAGTTCTGAGGCCTTATTCCAACTGCCGCGTTTATGATCCTTGCTGTGGCTCAGGTGGTATGTTTGTCCAGTCAGCAAAGTTCATACAGGCCCACTCCGGGAAGCGCGACAGCATCTCTATCTACGGACAAGAGGCCAATCCTGATACATGGAAGATGGCCATAATGAACCTTACTATCCGCGGTCTCGACGCAGACCTCGGGCCATATCATGCTGACACATTTACCAACGATCTTCACCCTACACTGAAAGCAGACTTCATTCTCGCCAACCCGCCGTTCAACTATCACCCGTGGGGTCAGGAAAATCTGAAAGACGATCCACGCTGGAAATACGGTCTTCCGCCTGCAGGCAACGCCAACTTCGCCTGGATCCAGCACATGATTCACCATCTCGCGCCCAACGGCAAAATCGGACTTGTCCTTGCGAACGGAGCACTTTCCACTCAAAGCAGCGGAGAAGGAGAAATCAGAAAGAAGATCATCGAAGCTGACCTGATCGAAGGCATCATTGCCATGCCGCCACAGCTCTTTTACAGCGTTACGATTCCGGTTACGCTCTGGTTCATCACAAGGAACAAGAAGCAGAAAAACAAGACTGTCTTCATTGATGCCCGCAAGATGGGACATATGGTTGACCGTAAGCACCGAGACCTTTCTGATGAGGATATTCAGAAACTGGCTGGTACAGTAGAGGCTTTTCAGAATGGTTCTCTTGAAGATGTGAAAGGCTTCTGCGCCGTTGCGACTCTTGATGATATAGCTAAACAGGACTACATTCTGACTCCAGGGCGTTATGTCGGCATCGAAGAACAGGAGGATGACGGAGAGCCATTTGAGGAAAAGATGGCACGTCTGACCTCTGAACTTTCAGAGATGTTCAAGAAGTCGCATGAACTCGAAGACGAAATCAGAAAGAAACTGGGAGAGATTGGATATGAAATCTAAGCTTTCAGATATTTGCCGTTTTGTAAATGGAAAGGTTTATGTCTCAGGGCTTGATAACTCGACATATATTTCAACCGAAAACATGCTGCCGAATAAAGGAGGGGTAACAGAAGCCACAACTCTGCCTAATGTTGACCTCACTCAGATATATCAACAGCACGATGTTCTCGTATCGAACATCAGACCATACTTCAAGAAAATCTGGTTTGCTGATCAGGAAGGTGGTTGCTCCAATGATGTGCTTGTATTCCGAGCAAAAGAAGGAGTGGATCCTGGATTCTTATACTACGTTCTGGCCGATGATAAATTCTTTAACTATGCCACGGCTACGTCAAAGGGTACGAAAATGCCCCGTGGAGACAAAAAGTCAATCATGGAATATGAGGTTCCTGACTTTGACCTAGATACTCAAAGAAAGATAGCTAGCCTACTTGGAAACATTGACGCAAAAATCATTGTTAATAGAGAGATAAACAAGAATTTAGATGAGCAAGCTAGATTGCTTTTTAGGTATTGGTTCATTGATGCTCCAGAATCAAACTCGTGGAAAAAAGGCACGTTCAGCAACATTATCGATTTGATGATTCCCGGTGATTGGGGGAAGGATACTCCTTCAGGGAAAAACACAGAGATGGTTTACTGCATAAGGGGAGCCGATATACCAGAAGTTAAGGCTGGAAACAAAGGGAAAATGCCAACCCGTTATATTCTTCCTCAAAATTATGTCAACAAGCACCTCATTGATGGGGATGTTGTTGTTGAAATCTCTGGAGGAAGTCCAACTCAATCTACTGGACGTATTGCTGCAGTGTCTCAATCATTACTTAATCGTTATGATAAAGGTATGGTATGTACGAATTTCTGTAAAGCCTTGAAGCCAAGGCCTGGTTACAGCATGTTTTTATATTATTACTGGCAGTATCTATACGATAAAAATGTGTTTTTCTCATATGAGAACGGGACCACTGGTATAAAGAATCTCGATATTTCTGGTTTTATAGAAACAGAACCTATCGTCTTACCCCCACAAAACCTTGTATCGAAATTTGATTCATTTTGTCAGTCATTATTTAACATAATTTTTGCCAATGGTCGAGAGAATGAAGGCTTGGCTATGTTGAGAGATAACTTATTACCTCAGCTAATGACTGGGAAACTTGAAATCTCGGGCTTGGACCTTTAAGACTCTAAATTCTTGTTTTCATGCGCTACTACCTGTGTCCTGACCTACGGTATTTTCTTCCATATCGTGATTATCTGTCCACAGCTCGCACTGGTGCATCACGGTCTCGACGGCATCGTTCATTCCCTCGGGCGGATACTTGTGTTTTTTCAAAAGACGTTTGATCATAGAGCGCATTTTAGCTCTCGCTGACTCACGCTTTTGCCAGTCGATGGTCTGGTTTTTCCTAAGGGCCTCGGTAAGTCCTTTTGTAATGGCAATCAACTCGCTGTTCTGATAGAAATCCTTGATTGCCTGCGGTTTGGTCAGAGCATCGTAAAACGCCATCTCCTCATCGGAAAGGCCATATTTTTTACCGGCATCACTAGCAGAGCTGATCTGTTTGGCCATCTTCAGGAGCTCTTCAATAACCTGTTCATTCGTGAGCATCCTGTTGAGGTAGTTGTTCACCACTCCTTGGATTATTTCGCTGAACTTCTCAGCCTTCACCACATTTGTCCTGCGGTAGATCCTGACCTGCTCGTCAATCAGGTTTTTCAGCAGCTCAACTGCGATATTCCTCTCCTTCAACTGGGATATTTCATTGAGGAATTCCGGATCAAACAGGGAAAACTCCTCATTGACTCCCGAGAAGAGGTTAATTACACCATCGCTCCTGATGCTGGTTTTCAGAAGATCGTTTATTCTGGCATTCATTTCCTTCAAGCTGACCTTGTGTCCTGTGCCCTGATTCATAATACGGTTGATAAGGACTCTGACAGCCTCAAAGAATGAAGCCTCAATACGAAGTGTCCTCTCCGCGAGAGAAGAGCAGAGCGACAGAGCCTGCTTAAGAAGAAGCGCTTCCTTGATGAAAGTTTTTCTCTTATCCTCCCTTTCAATGTCCATGAGGAAATTGACACCGCCGGTGATTGCCTTTGATCTGTCGAGGTCTGTACCTGAAATGAATTTCGAGTAATCGAAACCATGTAGCAGATCCCTGCAGACCTCAAGCTTTTCCTGGAATTTCGGGTAGGCAACTTTGGCAATATCAGTATCGCCGTAGTTCTTTCTGTCTCTGGCAGTGTAGTCCTTCATTGCCTGCTTGAGAGCTGCAGCTATGCCAACATAATCGACAATCAGACCGCCTTCCTTGTCTTTGAACACCCTGTTCACCCTGGCAATTGCCTGCATCAGGTTGTAGCCCTTCATGGGCTTATAGATGTACATGGTGGCAAGGGATGGAACATCGAAGCCGGTGAGCCACATGTCGACCACGATGGCAATTTTCATCGGACTGTCATTGTCCTTGAATTCCTTGGCGAGCTCATCCCTGTGGTGTTTGTTGCCGATAACAGAATGCCACTCCTCAGGATCCTTGTTGCTTTCTGTCATGACGACCTTGACCTTCTCAGTCCAGTCAGGACGCAATTCCAGAATGCGTTTGTAAATCTTCATGGCTATGGCCCGGGAATACGCGACGATCATTGCCTTGCCGGTCAGCAGGTTCTCGCGGTTGTTTTCGTAATGATCGATGATGTCGCTGACAAGCGAGTTTATTGTCGCTTCATTGCCGAGAATGGCTTCCATCTGCCCGAGCTCTTTTTTGCTCCTTTCTATGACCTCAGGATCAGCATTATTGGCCATATTGTCGTATTCCTGATCAATGAGCTTGAGAGTTGCCTGATCAAATTTCAGCTTGATAGCTCGGCTTTCATAGAAAACCGGCCTAGTCGCTCCATCTTCAACCGCCTGCGTCATATCGTAGACATCGATGTAGTCGCCGAATACCTCACGGGTATTCCGGTCCTTCTCGTCAATCGGAGTGCCGGTAAAGCCGATATAGGTGGCATTGGGCAGTGTGTCGCGGATAACACGCGCAATACCAATTTTGATTTTGCCGGTCTTTCTGTCGACATCCTCGCTGAGGCCGTACTGGCTGCGGTGCGCCTCATCGGCCATGACCACAATATTACGGCGCTCTGACAGTGCCTCGCCTGATTCCTCGAACTTCTGCATTGTCGTGAAGATAATGCCGTTTGCCTGTCGGCCGGCTAGGAGACTTTTAAGATTTTCCCGGCTTGTTGCATGCACTGGATCCTGCCTGAGAAAATCATTGCACTTTGCAAACTGTCCGAATAGCTGATCATCTAGATCATTGCGGTCTGTGATGACAACAATGGTCGGACTCTTCATGGCTTCCTGCAGAAGATGCGCGTAGAAGACCATTGAGAGCGACTTTCCGCTTCCCTGAGTGTGCCAGAAAACACCTCCTTTCCCATCAGTAGCAGCAGCTTTCTTTGTTGATTCGATTGCCTTTTTAACTGCGAAATACTGGTGGTATCCAGCAAGGATCTTATACTGCCTCAGGCCTTCATTCGAAAAGCAGATGAAATTACGGATGATGTCGAGGAGCCGCTCCTTTGGGAACATTCCTTCGAAAAAAGTATCGAACTGAGCGTATTGCGTCTCCTCATAGCTGCCGTCCTTGGTTTTCCATTCCATGAAGCGGTCTTCGCCTGAGGTGATTGTGCCGGCTTTGCTCGTCAGCTGATCGCTTATTACGCAGATGCAGTTATAGATGAACATGTCCTGAATTTCCTGCATGTAATTCCGGATCTGCAGGTATCCATCGGAAGCGTCAGTCTCTTCCCTGGAAGGTGATTTGAGCTCAATAAGTACAATAGGAAGCCCGTTCAGGAAAAGGATGATGTCAGGGCGTTTCGTGCTGTTCCCAATGTAGGTCCACTGGTTGGCAACGACAAAAGAGTTGTTCTTCGGATTTTTATAATCGGCAATATAGACGAGCCCAGAGCGGTCCTCGCCATTTTCTGTGTAGCGGATCTCGATGCCGTGCTGCAGGTAGTCCATGAACAGGGCATTCTTTTGCACAAGCTCAGCGTTCTCAAAATTCTTCAGTTTGGTGAGAGCGGCAGCAATGGCGTCATCCGGCATTTTTGAATTCAGCCGGTACAGTGCAGATTCGAGTTCTTCATCATACAACGGACTATGGAAATCTCGGTCGACATCCGGCCCGTAGACATAACGGTAGCCGAGGTTTTCAAACAGCTCAATTACTGAATTCTCATAGTTAGCTTCGGTATGCGGTCCTGCCATGATCTTACCCACTGCTATTGCGACTTTACTGAATTATCCTCCGTACGACGGTATATTTCATTTACATAGATTACGTTTTTGAAGAGATAAACAAGAATTTAGAGGAGCAGGCACAAGCAATTTATTCCAAAATGTTCATTGAGGAAGCTAATCCAAACTGGCCTACCGGTAAACTATCGGATATTGCCAATATCACGATGGGACAATCTCCGAAAGGTGACACTTACAATGAGCATGGTATTGGAACTGTATTTTTCCAGGGACGTGCTGAGTTTGGGTTCCGTTTCCCTCAACGGAGGCTTTATACGACTGATCCCAAAAGAATGGCCCAGGTAAACGATGTTCTTCTTAGTGTTCGAGCACCTGTAGGTGATCTCAATGTGGCGTTTGAACCATGTTGTATAGGTCGTGGCCTTAGTGCAATCCATTCAAAAGATAATCATCAGTCTTTTGTTCTCTATACAGTATTTTCTCTACGCCATAAACTTGATATGTTTAACGGAGAGGGTACAGTATTTGGTTCTATCAATCGCGATTCATTGAACTCCATGGAGATAATTTTGCCTCCAATGGAGGTGGTTGATCAGTTTGAAAATACTGTTTCCCCAATGGACTTTACTATCCGGAATAATTTTAAAGAGATTTCTCAGCTTGAGAAAATCAGGGACAACTTACTCCCACTATTGCTGTCAGGCGAACTGGACGTATCAGAGATTGAACCTTAAGCAGCTAAATTCTTGTTTATATGTTCATTTAACTCTATTTTTTCATCGATGGCACTAAGAAAGCGTGCAATTTTCTGTTGCTCTTTATACTCAGCTACATTTACTTCTAACCCAAGGATGTCTTTTCTATTCACTGAACCAAATACAGTACCGCTTTCCTTATTAAGCAAGTGCGGTATGTAATACTTCATCAAGTAGAAAAGGTACTCCTGGTTGCCGTTCTTCATACGTAAAGAGCAAACACCTCTTCCAAGGCATATATCAACAGGAGTAATGTTTAAATCGCCCACTGGAGCTCTGACACTCATTATGATGTCTCCAGCTTTAGCCGATTTAGTCACAACAGTAGTATATGTATCAAATGTAGGGTACTTTCTTCCAAACGTCCTGTTCCCCTGAAGGAATGGCGTTCCTATGCATTTATTGTTGTAATACTCTGATTTTGGGGACTGTCCCATTGTTACTTCAGCGATTTCGCCTATCTTACATCTCATTTACTAGCCCTTGACCTAACCAACGTATTTCCTATGTGCCAACTTCACATTGCTTTGTTTTACCATTGCGTACTGAAGCGTCGTATCTATTCTCTTGTGACCAAGAAGCCTCTGCAGCTGCTCTATCGGCATTCCCTTGTCTATCGCTATTGTAGCGAGCGTTCTGCGGAACTTATGCGGATGGACTTTATTGATTTCCAGCCTTTTCCCGAGTTCCCTTAACCTACTCTCGACACCGCAAATTGTCAGTCTGCTGTGCGGTGCTCGCAATGTCACAAACAGTGCAGGATTGTCGTCTGTACGAGCCTGAATATAGTTTTGCAGATGTATCTTGGTTCTGGCATCAAAATATACCATACGCTCCTTGCTGCCTTTACCGAATACCACGCATTCCCTTTCCTCAAAGTTTATGTCATCGCGGTTCAGAAGAACAAGTTCCCCTACTCGCATCCCTGTTGAGGCCAGCATGTCGATCAAAGCAAGGTCTCGTTGGGTTTCACAATGATCCCTCATTTTCTCAAGAGCCTCATCGGTGTAGGTTTCCTTGATGATCTGGGCAGCTTTCACCTTATGGATGCGCCGAGCCGGGCTTTTGAGAATATAGTCCTCGTCCTCAAGCCAGGAAAAGAAGCTCGATAAAATTCTCCTGATGTTATCTATCGTAACCTTGCTTGAGCCTTTCTCCTGCTGGTACTCGGTCAGGTATGTACGCAGGTCGTCTGTCACAATTTCACGGACATTTTTCTTGACCTTGTCAGTCATAGTCTCAATGGTAGTCCGGTAATAAGTCAGGGATTTCTCTGAGCATCCTTCAATCCGTTTGGCCGAAATAAAACCGTCAAGAAGTTTTTCATTTGCCGGTGATGAATCGTTTTCCTCCTGTGCTTCGCTCACCTGCTTATTGAAAAACGCGTGCTCCAGCACTTCTTTGAGCCTCTCAAGCTGAACATTGTTAAGGCTGCCGAGCATACCCTGCATGATATTGTTGATTACTTTCTGCTTCATAGTCTCCCATCCAGCTGAAGAAAGAATTGGAGAGGCAAGTATTGCAAAGTTGCAGAGGTCTGACTAAAAGCCACATCTCAAGCGTTGCCACATGTAAACATACCTGTCAGGCAAAAGCGCTCTCAGCCTTCTGAATCTGCCGTTTTCCTAACTCTGCGGTATTTCTGCCGGCTGCTGTTGGGCCTGTCCGGCACTGTCCGCTCGATAAGCCCCTGCTCCAGTGCCGGATTGAGGTAGTTTTTCCGAAATGTAGGCATATGGGAGAGCCCGGTGCGCCTCATAAGCTCGGCCGCGGAGAGAGTCTCATTCCCGAGAGCCCGGAGTAGCCGCCCTGCCGGAGTGCCGCCGGCGCTGCTGCCATCCCCTCTGACTTGATCGCTGACTTGATCGCTATCTTGGTCGGCATCCTGGTCGCTGACTTGATCGGTGCCCCGATCAACACGTACGGAAACCTCCCTGATGCTGTCCCTGATGACCTCCAGCATGAACTCCACGAATCCGGTGCAGTCGCCGCTACTGTCAGCCTCTCCGAGCACTCTGTAGTAGTCCTGCCTGCGCTCAAGGATCAGCTCATCAGCCGGAATGAAAAGGAACAGCCTCGTCTGCTGCCCGAGAAGGAGCCGATGCCATAGCCTTCCCATTCGCCCGTTGCCGTCAGCAAAGGGATGGATGAACTCAAGCTCATAGTGGAATACTGCGCTCTTTACAAGCGGCGGCAGCCCTGACTTCCGGTACCAGGCAAAAAGGTCATGAACAAGCTTTGGGACAAGGCGTGCAAGCGGCGCGATATGGACAGGGACGTTACCCGCGAAGACACCGACGGCACAGGTCCTGAGCTTCCCGTACTCCCCCACGAGACCGTTCATCATCAGCGAGTGCGCCCTGAGAAAGCTCTTCTCTGACAGCGGATCCTGACTCATGATGAGCTCACAGGCCCGGAAAGCGTTCCTGACCTCAAGGATTTCAGCGGGATCTGCAACTATCCGCTTCCCGTCCACCGCAAGCCTCACCTGCTCCAGGGAAAGCCGGTTGCCCTCAATTGCGAGGGAGGCATGTACTGACCTCACCAGGCTCTCACGGCACTCACCGGCGCTCAGCTTATGGAGAGCCGGGATCCGTCCTGCCAGCTCGCTGCTTTCAGATACCAGCGAGAGCATCAGCTCTGTCGGATGGAACTGCGGACTGTAGTCGCTCAAATTCATTGCCTCATGGCTCTCATACATTCAGAAAGCAGCACATGCAGCAGGCAGGCTGCCGTACGGCCGTAATCTTCTGCATCTCCGGGATACTCAGCCGGGATCATGCACTGAAAGCGTTCCTTCGATGAACGCCACGGCAGCCTGCGGGGAAATTCATGTCACCTGACTGGCTCTGCGGACTCTCACGCCTCCCGAGAATCCTTCCCGGATGCCCTCTCGAGCCATTTTCTGGCCTCCTTCAGATCCTGCCTGACGCCGCGCCCCTCCATGTACATCAGCCCGATTGCGGTCTCGGCCATCGTGAAGCCCTTCCCGGCCGATTTTTGGTACCATTTCAGGGCCTCGGCGTAATCCTGCCTGACTCCCCGGCCCTCCTCATACATATGGCCAACGCTGTACTCTGCGAGCCCATTCCCCTGCTCGGCGGCTTTCAGGTACCAGGAGAGAGCCTCGGCATAATCCTGCTTTACTGCCTTTCCTTCCTCATACATCAGCCCCAGGCTGTTCTGGGCAAGATCGTTTCCCTCCTCAGCAGCCCTGCGGTACCACTTAAAGGCCTCGGCACCATCCTGTGTGACGCCGAGCCCCCGTCTGTACATGCTCCCGAGCCGGTTTCCAGCTTCAGAATCACCGTGCTCCGCAGCCTTCCGGTACCAGCCGGCAGCCTTTGAGAAGTCCTGCCTCACTCCCTGCCCGTCATAGTACATGTTCCCGAGCCATCTCTCAGAGTAAGCCTCTCCGCGGCCGGCAGCCTTCCTGAACCACTTCAGCGCCTCCCTGAAATCCTGCCTCACTCCAAGGCCGTTGACGTACAGCCAGCCGATGTCGCCATCAGCGCTGTCGCTGCCATGCTCCGCGGATTTAAGGAACCACTTCGCGGCCTCTGACCAGTCCAGCGGAACTCCTCTCCCGTCCCTGTACATGAGCCCGATCCTGAACTCCGACTCAGCCTCGCCCTGCTCCGCGGCCTTACGGTACCACCCGAGCGCCTCGCCATAGTCCTGCGGGACTCCCTCGCCTTTGCCGTGCTCCGCGGCCATCCGGTACCACTTTGCGGCCTCCCTGTCATCCTGCGGGACTCCGAGTCCCTCATAGTACAGATCGCCGAGCCTGTTCTCCGCATCTGAATTCCCCTGCTCAGAGGACTTCAGGTACCATTTCAGGGCCTCTTCATAATCCCGGCTTACTCCCTCTCCCTCGTCGTACATGCAGCCAAGGCTGAACTGTGAGTAAGCATTGCCGTGCTCTGCGGCCCTCCGGTACCACACGAGCGCCTTCCTGTTATCCTGGGGCACTCCGAGTCCGAAATAATACAGATCGCCAAGCCCGTCCTCGGCAGAGTCATAGCCCTGTTCTGCGGACTTCAGGTACCATTTGAGGGCCTCAGCGTAATCCCGGCTCACTCCGAGCCCGTTGTGATACATATAGCCAAGATTGAACTCGGCCGCGTCATGCCCCTGATCCGCGGCAAGACGGTAGAGCCTCACCGCCTCCCTGTAATACCCCGTGCCCGTGATAGTACATGTTCCCCAGGCTGTTCTCACCAGCCGGATCTCCGCTGTCCGCGGACTTCCGGTACCATCTCGCCGCCTCAGCATAGTCCTGCTGAACCCCCTGTCCTTCGCTGTACATCTCACCGAGGCAGTTTTCCGCATCATGGTTCCCCTTGTCAGCGGCCCTCTTATACCATCTGAGCGCCTCTCCGTAATCCGGTGCGATGCCAAGCCCGTCTCTGTAAATGATGCCGAGATTATGCTCGGCATCGCAGTTTCCCTGCTCTGCGGCTTTTCTGGTCCAGGAGAGAGCCTCAGAGTAATCCTGCTTAACACCCTGCCCGTAGCAGTACATAATGCCAAGAAAGCACTGCGCGTACTGGTTTCCCTGATCCGCGGACTTCAGGTACCAGCGGAAAGCCTCAGAAAAATCTTTCTGAACGCCGGTGCCCTTATAGTACATGCAGCCCAGACGGTACTGCGCGTCAGGATTTCCCTGATCCGCTGATTTCCGGTACCAGGCAAGAGCCTCAGAGTAGTCCTGCTTAACCCCGGCGCCCCTGTAATACAGGCAGCCGAGACGGTACTGCGCCTCAGCATCGCCCTGCTCCGCCTCAACTCTTGTCTGACTGAGCAGCCTTTCCGTCTCAGCAGGGCCGTCATCCAGCGGACAGCCGTCCATATTGCCGCCGGCATCAGGCCACGGAGTTTCCTCGCCTGGCTCCGGCGCGTTCTCTGTAATGCCCAGGGCGAAGGAAACCGAGCACACCGCGTAGGCGGCGATTTCCTCATCAATATCCTTCTTCCTGACAAGAGCGTCACATACGGAATACGTGTACTTCAGATAATCATCGGGATCCTTCCTGAGGCTCAGCCTGTAAAGCTCCTTGGCGTAGCCGCCTGCCGTCATGGCCTTGATGGCCTCCCTTGTCTCCGGGTACTCGTCGAAGGCGTGAAGATCGGCGAGCTGGTAGACAAGGCTCTTCTTCTGTATGGCAATGTTTCCGCTCTCGCTGCAGATTTTCCTGAGCGCGTCATGGAGCTTCATATTGATGGACCTCACCTTTAAGCCGCCCCGGATGATGCCGCGGCGGCGCATTGCTGCACTGTTCCCCATCCGGCACCGGCCGGAGCTGCTCCCTGCCTCAGCTCTTCCCGCCTGAGTCCCCGGGCATGGCCTCCCGGAGCATGGCGCACATTCTCCGCAGCACCTCAATGCTGTCCGGGCTCTCCCCGTCTTCCTGCCCGTCCTGCCGGAGCTCCGAATTATTCCTGACGAGCACGTCCGCAAAGGAGTCAAAGAACCTGCTGTAAAACTCCGGTCCGCTGAACCCGTCCCCCGCGTCTGCCCTGAGCCATTTGCGGGCCTCGGCGGGATCCTTCCTGACTCCGTTTCCCGTGCTGTACATCATGGCAAGGGCGAGCCTTGCAGGCCCGAAGCCGCGCTCAGCCGCCTTCCGGTACCACTTTGCCGACTCCTCATGATCCTCCGGGACTCCTGTTCCGAAAAAGTACAGGCGCCCGAGGTTCGCCATGGCCTCGGCATTGCCCTGATCGGCCGCATCGCGGTACAGGCTCAGCGCCTCGCCCAGATCTTTGCTGACTCCGGTTCCGCGCTCGTACATAAAGGCAAGGGTGTTCTCCGCCTCGGCGTCGCCCTGCGAGACAGCCTCGCGGCACCACTTCAGTGCCTCGCCATCATCCCTCAACGGGCTGTCTTTGTCCGAATATATGCGCGCCAGGCTCTTCTGCGCAGGGAGAATTCCGTCCTCCGCGGCCTTACGGTACCATTTCACGGCCTCTTCCAGATTCTTCGTGACTCCCCTGCCGGAAACGTACATGTCACCCAGGCAGTCAGCCGCGTCAGACGAGCCGTGGCCGGCCGACTTCATGAGCCAGGAGAACGCCTTCTTCTCATCCCTCCTGACGCCCTGCCCGAGAAGGTACAGGCAGGCGATCCCAAACTCCCCCTCCGCGCTCTCCTGCTCCGCGGCCTTTCTGAACCACTTCATGGCCTCACTGAAATTCTGCGCGGTGCCATGCCCGCTGCGGTAGAGCTCGCCTAGCCCGCTCTCGCCAGCGGCGAAGCCCTGCTCCGCGGCCTTCTGGTACCACCTGAAGGCCTCTCCATAATCCTGCCTGACGCCGAATCCGCTCACGTACAGCCCGGCAAGGCTGCTCATGGCAGGAGCGAACCCCTTCCTCGCCGCCATGCGGTACCAGACGGCACCAGTCTCAGGGTCATAATCGGCAAAATGGCCGATAAGGCACATCGAGCCCATCAGCAGCTGCGCGTGCACATCGCCGCGCTCCGCGAGCTTCCGGCAGTTCTCAGCCTCCTCCGCGGTCTCCGGCATGCGATCTGCGGGAGGAAGAGCCTCATCATGGGACTCTCCGGCTCCAGCTGATGATGGCTCCGGAGCTGCCGGTACGGTTACGCTGTCAGTGAGCCCCAGCGCAAAGCAGGCTGAGTCGGCCGCATAGCGGGCAAGCTCTTTGCTGAAATGCCCTTTCGCGGCAAGTGCCCTGCTGATCCTCTCCGCACATGCGGGATATGAGGGCTTATCCTTCCCCCGGCCGCAGAGCTCCTTCCCGCACTTCTGGGAGACGAATTCCCGCATCACGTCCCGCATCTCCGGAATTTCCCCGAAGGCGTCAAGGCCGTCAAGCTGATCCAAAAGAGTCTTCTTCTGCAGTGCGATATATCCCGATTCCCTGCAGAGCCTCTGCAGCGCGTCATGGAGCTTCATTTTCGGTCCTCTCTTCTCTGACTGTTCCTATTTCTCCGGCGCGGAGCCGGCTCCTCATTATCCATTTTTTCCGGCATTATTTCTGATAGAGGACAGGGCGGCACCCCGGAGAGCGCCTATCCGCCCGGAGCGGCCGCAGAGCCGCAGCCATAGTGAGCCTCCGCGCAGGAGCTGCTTTGTCTTTCCCTGAAATCCATGACAGGTGTTGACAGGCGCTAAAGAGCGGCGTATCATGCCCAAAGGCGCCAGGCGTGATGCCCGGCTCAGTGTTCAGCAGTTTTTCAGGAGGTCTCAGGCTTTCAGGGTTTTTCAGTTAATATAGCAGCAAATCAATAATTAAAGTCAAAATTTCAATATATTCTCAAGTCAAATTTTCAATATTGCAAAGAATTCAAGTCAGAATAAGCATTCAAAGATTCAAGCATTAAGCATCAAGTCATTTAATCATTAATTCACTTAAAAGAATCAGATAAAGAAATTGCGCCGTCCGCCCCTGGCGTACGCACGCCTGTGCTTTTCTGCCGCAGAAATCAGCCCTCCCTCTGGCATATTGTGCCATAGGCAGCAGTCTGCGCATCACGGCATAGGCGCGTAACCTGGGGCCAGCGTCGCAGGGACCGGCCCTCGCATGCCCCTGAGAGCGTGCTCGGCCGGAATCGGCTGCCTGAGGCGGCCATTTCATAAGCATCCGCCGGCACATGCCGGCTGCTCTGGAGGTTTTATGGCCCAGAAGATTTTCAACATGACCCCGTATGAGGCCGTCTTTTTCCACCCATGCTTTCACGAGTATGAGATCAGCATCCCGTCATCCGGCGTGATCTCCGCATCAGTGCCAGAGGGCAGCGAGCCCTCCGGCTTCATCGGCTGCGTCCCCGAGTGGGATGCCGGCTCCATGAGGCCCGAAGGAGTGCCTGAGCACCTTGAGGACGGTGCGGTCTACATCGTAACCCCCAGCGCGGCGATCGCGCTGAAGGCTGCCGGGTATGACATGAGCCGTTTTCGCCTGATTGACGGCGCAAGGCTCTCTGAGAGCTCTGAGGGCAGCGCCGGGCCGCGCTTCTCGCTCCGCGGGACAGGGCTTGCCCGGATCATCTGACGAGCCGCGTCATCCGGCATGGAAAGGCGGCCCCTCTCAGAGGCTGCCATCGAACATCATTCAAGGCCGGCAGGCGCCGGCCGATTTGGAGGTTTTTATGACCGAAAGAATCATCCGCAGGACCGTCAACCTGACACCGTACACGGTCAGGACTGACAGCATTTTCCCCGGTGTTAAGGAGAGCATCCCGTCATCAGGCACCGTTACGCTCATGGCAGTGAGCTCGCCCGCTGACCAAGGCCGCCGCAGCAGGTGGGATCCGGAGTCCTTTGTCCTCTCCGGCGTTCCCGAGGAGCTGGACGATGAGGCGGTTTACATCGTAAGCCCCTCAGTCATGGGGGCGCTCAGGGCCGCAGGGTACGACATGAGCCGCTTCTGCGCTGCGGACAGCGTCTCGCCTGAGGTATCGGACGGGCCGGCTGCGAGCCTCAGCTGCAGCGCGCTCAATCACCTGCAGTCAGAGGATGCCCGCTGACAGAGCCCGCGGGCCTGCTTCACGGCCCGCTTTTCAGAAATCATTGAAGGCCGGCGCCACGCCGGCTCAAAGGAGGCAGTATGCCTGACAGGAAGATCATCAACATGACCCCGTACGAGGTCGAGCTTTTCAGCCCAATCAATATGAAGAGGGTCCGCATTCCGTCCCTGGGCGAGATCAGGGGCCGCGCATCGAGGAGCGCAGAGCCTGATGAGTTCGCAGGAGAGATCCCCGGCTATGCAACCGAGTCACTGAGGCCCATCGGCGTGCCCGCAAGGCTTGAGCCTGATGCTGTCTACATCGTTACCGGCGGCGCGGCGGCAGCCCTCAGGGAGGCCGGCTACGACATGAGCCGCTTCCGCCTGGTGAGCGGCGCGGTCCTCCGCTCAGAACCGTACGGCGCCGGGCAGCGCTGCTTCATTGAGGGCAGCGGGCTCGCCAGGATTGCCTGAAAGGCGCTGCTGACAAAGCAGTAATGCATGGCGGCCTCGATCTGAGGACACCGTCAAAAGAGCTTAAGGCCGGCATAATGCCGGCTTTTTGCAGCCCTGCACTGCCCAGGATGTTCCTCCCGGCCCGCCATTGGGGAGCAGCATGTCACAGGGGAAGGACTCTCCATGCGCCATTCTGCCCGGAAAGACTTCGTACGGCACCCGCCATGGGATCCTCCGAATCCTTATTTTGAGAGATATATGTCATACCTTTACAGCTTTTGAACACCCGCATCTGATTTTGCTACTTATATCTCATTTATGGTGGTTTATGCCATTAAAATAAAGACAGGCTTTAGAAATGGAGAACCTCATGAAGGGAAAGCTCAAGGTCAACCTGCACCTCACCCAGGCCTGCAACTACCACTGCCGCCACTGCTTCGCCATGTTCCCGGAGCCCCGCGACCTGTCGCCTGAGCGCTGGAAGGACATCATCAGCGGCCTTGCGGAGAGCGGCCTGGTCGGCGCCATCAACTTCGCGGGCGGCGAGCCGGTGTTCTGCCGCGGGTTCCCTGAGATCGTCTCCTTTGCCCATGATAAGGGCTTTCTTCTCTCCATCATCACGAACGGCTCGCTCCTGAGGAATGAGAAGCTCTTTCCCCGCGAGCTCTTCCCCATGATCAGCATGTTCGGCTTCTCCATTGACAGCCTGAATTACGACACTCTACGGAGGATCGGAAGGTACGACAGCAGGGGAAACATCCTCGGCAGGCAAGGCTTCATCGACACCGCAAGGCTCATCAGGGAATTGAGTCCCAGTGCTGCCGTCAAGATCAACACCGTTGTCTCGAAGCTCAACTGGAACGAGCGCCTCGTTGACATCGAGGAGGAGGTGCCCGTCAGCAGGTGGAAGTTCCTGAAGATGAAGGTATTCGAGACGAAGGGCTTCTCCAACAGGGACCTTGCCGTAACAGAGAGCGAGTTTGAGGCATTCGTGAGGAACAACCGCCGCAGGTACGGGGAGACAGTGGTCGAGAGCACCATGGAGCGCTCCTACCTCATCATCGACAACGCAGGGAACCTCCTCGACAACCGCGGCGACTCCTACACGATCATCGGGAACCTCCTCGAGGAGCCCTTCGGCGAGCTCCTCTCACGCTTCAGCCTTGATGACCGGGAGTACTCAAGGCGCTACGCCGAGGCAAAATGAGAGCTTCGCTCATGGCTCCATGAGGCTTCGCAGGCCGCATCATCCTGAGGAACATGCAGGCTTCTCTCCCGGAGGCGCGTCTCCGGGCCCAATCCATTCCGTCTCCCGGAATCCTTATAATGCAGGGTTTCAGCATGCGTGCGCTCAGGGCAATAATGGCGCCTTATAATACGCTCACCTTGTGAACAGAACAGAATGGTGTCCTGATGAGCTCCGTAGACCGCAGCCTCCCCGGCATGCCTGTACCCGCATTCGCCTATCCTGACCGGCATGACGGAAGGGTTTTCGTCCGCCATACAGGGAGGGACGGAAAGCTATCCAAAAGGACTATCGGCTACCTGACCGACAGCACTCCGGGAGAGGAGAAAATGGTCCCCAACCGCTTCTTCCGCGAGCTCTACCCGGATCTTTTCTCGGAGGCCTACCCCGGAAAGCCACTGCCAGAGCGTGAGATAAGCGCCGGAATGTACGCGCTGACACTGGGGATTGCCACAGAGACAGGGCTGTATGAGGACCTCAGGAACATCTACGGAGCTGAGGACGTGAACGCGATCCTGGACTTCGCGATGTTCTCCATCCTGCACCCGGGCAGTTCCCCGCAGGAATTTGAGAAGGCCATGGAGAGGGAGGCCGTCTTCTCCGGGAGGCTCCGGAGCGGCAGCTGGTACTCCGCGTTTTTCACAAAGAGGATTTCGGAGGATCAGAATCACGCGCTGCGCATCCTGCGAATGGAGCGGCTCGCAGCGGCAGGGCTCAGGAAGGTCTGGCTTTCGGCGGGCGCCCCTGGGAGCGGATCAGGAGCTGCGGCCCGGTGCATATACGCTCTCGACGCCGCCTCCGGGAGGCCGGTAACCTGGTTTCCCTGTGACGGCAGAGTGCCTGACTCCCTGGCATTCGAGAAAATCTCCGTATTCCTCAGGAGCTTTCATGTTGAGATCGAAGGCGCAGTGCTCGGGAGCCGCTTCGCCCTCCCTGAGGTGCTCAGCCTTGTCCGGGACCGCGGCCTGAAGTACGTCATCGCGCTCCCCGGGGACAGCCCTGCCCATCAGCAGATGCTGAAGGAGCATGCAGCTGATATAAGGTGGCGCTCAGGGTGCCTCATTGAGGACGGGGCTGTGTCAGGCACAGCCGCTGCCATAAAGCTATTCAGTGAGAGCCTCGCGGAATCCCCTGTATGCCTCTTCTTTGACGGAGAAGCCGCGTCCCGGGAGTCACTGGAGCTCATCAGGAAAATCCAGTCCGGGAAACGGAGAATCCAGAGGGCCATAGCCTCCAGTGAGGAGGCCTTGGTCCCCGGGGACCTCCGGAAATACCTGTCAATAGACGTGGAAGGCTCCGGGCGGACAGTCAGCATTGACAGCGCCGCGCTTGATGAGAGCCTCTCATCGAAAGGCTTCTTCAGCTTTGCAGTGTCACAAGGCATCTCCCCGTCAGATGCACTGAGGCTCTGCAGGATGCCGGAGGACTCCGGGCTCGGCATTCCCGGGGGAGAGGAAGCAGGCCCCGGGCAGTCCGGCCGCGCGCGGAGCTCCCCGGGAAGGCTCGCCATGCTCTTCATCTCGGGCATTGTCCGCTCTGAGATTATGAGGGCCTGCAGGAAATGCGGGCTCAGTGAGGATCAGGCGCTCCGGAGCCTCAGTGAGGTCAGGCTGCTATCCTCAGGGAATGATCAGTATGAAGCCGTGCGCGGCGTTCCGGATGACGCGCTGAGGCTCCTCGGGGAATTTTCCATTGACGTGGACAGCCTGGAGAGGATTGCGGCGGAGTACAGCAGCCGCAGCCGTGCTGACGCGAGGAACCCCGACCGCAGGATTCCTGATGACGGAAATACTCTCACAAGGGCCAACTCCCACAGGAGGGGCCGGCCGCGCAAGGCAGCGCCCGAAAAGTCAGAAAACGGCAGAGTGAGCGGCGGCGATGCCACGGAAGCAGTGAAGCCAAAGGGAGGAAGGCCCAAGGGGAAGAAGGACTCAAAGCCCAGGAAGCCGAGGTCTGACAGGGGAGTGCCGCGCAAAAAAGGGATGCCTCTTACCATCTGAGTTTTTCAAAGCCATGTACTAGAAACTGCCGTAAATTTTATAAAATATTGCTAATTCAACAAGTTATGTAAATTAATCGATTTATAGAACTCTT
>ONIT01000095.1:10212-12457 GCA_900317945.1 uncultured Pseudomonadota bacterium | reverse complement strand
GGATTCCAAACCGCGTAAGCCTAGATCCGATAAAGGTGTGCCACGCAAAAAGAGAAGTGAGATTAAAAACTAAAATTCCCAATTTTTAAGGAATTCACGGATCCGATGAAATAAACTCGGTGATTTTTAGAGGATATTTATGGATGATCAAATTGCATTGAAATATTCATGCATTATTTTTGCTGTGACAGCAATTGTGCTGTTTGTTCTGTATCTGTTTTTAAGATCCGGAAACAGAAAAAAATTTCAAAGGATCCGTAAATTTTCCAGTGAATCCTATCTTCTTTCAGATGAGTGGAAAAAGATATATCAAAAGAATAAAAATAAATTTCCCTTTAAAACAGGCAGCGGAAAGTTTGATTCTTTTTTAAAAAAATTTTCCGATACCGCCATGAGATACTCTCTCAACTACTATCTGTGGCTGGTTGCTTTTCCTGTGGGAGTCTTTCTTACTTTTTACTGCTGCGAGACACCGTTGTATTTCAATGCTGCAGTATCTGCCGCATCTGCATGTTTCATAAAATTTTTATATCCGGTCCTGAGCGGCTGTGTTTGCATAAATCCTTATACAGAATTCAAAGTCGGGCTTGAACTGCTTGACAGATCTCGCTACAGAATGATTTGGGCCTACATTATTGGCATGATTTCAGTTATTGTCAGCGATGCCCTCCTGTTTTATTTTTATGACATCCCGCTGTATGCCTGTATTTTTATGATTTCCCTTTCCATATATATTGTTGTAAGAATATCCCTTGTATACAAATCCCTGCTTTCTGATAAACCTGTTTCAAACCGGCATGAGGGTGCAGGTCTGCATCAGTTATATGAAAAAATTCATCAGGATTTTGCCGGTTGCAAATATATTGCCGGCAGTAAAGCTTTCATATGCTTCGGAGGAAAGTATATAATTTTCGGCAATACCACAGGTGTTATTGCGGTTGGATACGATGAACTAATCAGTATTTCACGGGTAATCGGATCTAAAATGATAGTCACAAAAGGCAATTATGACCTTGCATTCTATAAATTCAGAAAATTTGTATATTCAGCGGATATAAAATTCAAACTGACAGAAACGGGTGATTATACACCGCTCCCTCCCGGCTGGGCGAGCAATAAAGACAATTCATCCGGTGAATGCACAGTAAATCTGGAATTCAAAGATTATGAAGTTGAAATGATTATCGAGGAATTCTGCAGAATCAGAGGGCTGTCATATGCGGATAGCCTTCTGAGAGTAGAGAAACGTGATTTTGCTGATGAAATCATTCGCAGTTAAAAACGGCTCTCACGGAACAGTCGGTAATACAGATATTGAAGAATGGGTAAAAGAACTCTGTTTTTTTTTAATTGACCAGAAAAAAACAGAGATGTGCTTCATGCCCCTTCTGTCGTATTAAACACTGATAAATCCGGTTTGCCGGCCGTTTGCTTTTGTTTCAGACGGTTTCGAACCGGAAAACCTGAAATGCGTTCATTCATTTGCAGCCAAACGCCGGATGTTGCATGTGAGATGATATATATACACTATCTAATTAAAAATCAGCACTGTTGCACAACAGAGCCAGAAATTTATGAATATGGCTTTTTTGTAAAGGCTCTGTTGTAGAAAAGCGAGGATGGAGGTAAAAGTGTATGCAAGTTCATATTATTAAATAGATAAAATGTCGTGTTTTGAGATTAAATTATATCAAGAGAGTTTTGACTTTGGCAGAGTAACAAAAAAACATCTCTGTTTGGTTGAACTGAGATGTTTAAGAAAGTATGAATCTCATAGAGTTTTGTTTTAAATAGTTACAGTTTGTTTACCTTTAATTTTCTTTTTGACTTCATTCTCTGAAGGTAGATTTGTATAATCTGGCTGTGGTAAATTTAATGGTAATGGCTCATCAAATTGAGAGTTAGTTGCAGATTTTAATCGTTTTTACCGAACATGCATCTTTAAATTTTTCTTTATTTTTCAATTATTTAGATAGTGTAGTGGCGTATAATTGAACCGTGGAGAAAAAGTAACACGAGTGTAAGTTATTTGTCTTTTATTTTGGCTGCGGTCGAATTTATTTTGTTTCTGCAATCCCTTATATATCAACGTTTTACACACCTTTTTACTACATTTTAGGTTCGTATTAAAGACGACGTAGGATTAGAATCGCAAGGTGGTCGGAGTAATCCGATAGCTGAAAGAAGCGATAGCAAATCTCCGGACCGACGAACAGGAAGCGTCTCAGGCCGCAGTGGCGGACAA
>ONIT01000095.1:0-10193 GCA_900317945.1 uncultured Pseudomonadota bacterium | reverse complement strand
AGTGTTCTTACCCGAGGAGGTCCCACCGACCGCGAAAGCGGCAGTAACAACGAACGGCGGGAAGTCAGCAGAGGCCATAGTACCCTTACGGGGAAGGGCCGAACCAGTAAGGTGTGAAAATAACAGGAACCGAAGGGAAACAGGGCTAGAAAACGGGTGGCACGTACGTGCGCCGAAATGCCGTCTGCATGGTGAGCCGAGGCGCGGAACGCCGGAGCAGCTGTACAGTTATATGCACTTACCCAGTCGGATATATTGGTATGAGTAACGCGATATGTGCGTTAGGCAGTTGCAGTGTTAACGCTGTAGCTGGCGATCGTATATTCATAGGCCAATCCACAATTGGGACTAGCCTATTCGAGCTGGAAACGCCGTATGCGGATCCGCACGTACGGTGTTGTGAGAGGTGTGATGCAAAACATCCGCCTACTCGATTCGTTTCTGAAAAGCGCCGAAAGGCGCCCGGTAATGATGCCAGGCTGGATGTCAGCCGGCGAGGAACTCGCTGAAGATGTCGTCGATCATGCAGGTGATGACGGCCCTTCCTGCGATATCCTGAGAGCCGATGAACTTCCTGAAGTCATCCTTGCTCTCCTGCTGGATTTTGGCGAGCTCCGTGGCGGTCTTCTTATAGCTTATATGCCAGAGCTCGGTGCCGACCGTTACCCTGGCGTCATCGGTGAACGGTCTGAAGAAGCCGAACTTCTCCATATTGGCATTGAGCCATTCGGTGAGCGGGTGGAAGACTCCGTCCTTGCCGTACTCGGAGGACTCCAGCTTAAGCTGGTACCCTTCGGGCGCGAGCTTCGGTGCATAGACATCGAAATCCGTGCCGAAATGGTGGCGGCTGGTGCCGGGGAGCGCCGACCAGAAGAGGATGGCGCAGACGAGCTCCACTCCGGTGAGCCTTGAGATGTCAACCGGGCTGTTTTTCCAGTCGAGGACCGGCCGCTCGCCGTCGTACTTGGCGTTCCAGATTCTAAGCTGCCTCTGGAAATCCCGGTATGATGAGGCGATCTGAAGGTCAATCCCGTCCTTTTCGGCGGCAAGCTGCATTTCCCGGAAGGCATTGCCTGCCTCTGGGAGGGCAAGGAAGCCACCGTTCCCCGGGACCTCCCTGAGCTCTGACTGGTCTGTTCCTGTGATAAGTCCGAATCTGCTGTCCATGCTGTTCCTGCAATTGTAAGTGTCTGTGAAAAACCGGCCTGCCAGTGGATTATTCACCCGTCAGCGAGCGAAAAGGTTCTCGAGCAGCCTCAGGTAGATCCTCTCAAGCTCGTCGAGCTCGTCCTTCCCGATATTCTCGTCGATCTTGTGGATGCTGCCGTTTGTAGGCCCGAGCTCGATGAGGTCCGGGCAGATCTTCGCCATGAAGCGTCCGTCCGAGGTGCCGCCGCCTGTAGAGAGCACCGGATCGAAGCCTTTTGTCTCCTTTATGGCCTTCCTAGCGGCCTCCAGGACCGTGCCGTCTGTGGAGAGGAAGGGCTCGCCGCTCAGGTCCCACTCCGCCTCGAACTTCCCGGAGCAGGAGGCGAGGATCTCCTCGGTTCTCTTCCTGATTTCAGCGGCGCTGGTCTCTGAGGAGTAGCGCCAGTTGATTTCCATCGAGGCGCTCTCCGGAACCATGTTGTTGACGCCGACGCCGCCTCTGATGTTCGGGATCTGCATGCTGGTGGGCGGCATGAAGTCATTTCCCCTGTCCCACTCAACCTCGGTGAGGAGGTGCGCGGCCTTCACGAGATCGTGCACAGGGTTGTGGATCTTGTCAGGGTAGGCCACGTGTCCCGCGGTGCCGTGGAAGGTGATCTCCGCGGTTACGGAGCCTCTCCGGCCGTTCTTTATCGTGTCGCCGACAGTTTTTGATGAGCTGGGCTCCCCAACGAGGCAGCAGTCAATTTTCTGCTGCCGTTTTCTGAACTCCTCAATTACTTTCTTTATACCGTACGTCCCCTTGCCTTCCTCGTCAGATGTCACGAGATAGGCAAGCGAGACCTCAGCGTCGGGGTGCAGGCGGCGGAACTCTGCCATGGCAGCGGCCATCGCGGCGTCAGAGCCCTTCATGTCGGCGACTCCGCGCCCGTAGAGCCTGCCTCCGTCCTCTGAGATATCGAAGGGCTCGTGCTTCCAGAGAGAAATGTCCCCGGGAGGAACCACATCAGTGTGCCCCAGGAAGCAGAAAACCTTCCCGGGGCGGTTCTCATGGATGAAGAGGTTCCGGGTATTCTCCCAGTCAAGGTGCTCCGTTATGGGAGATTTGAGTGAATTTTTGAGAAAATTTTCAATTATGTCCTGCGCTCCCGCGTCAGACGGTGTAACTGAGCGGCACCTGACAAGCTCTTTGGCGAGCTCCCTGACTGATTCTGCCATCCTTGCCTCCTGGGCTTGGGCCGGTGTTCCTTAACGGCCCGGAAATAATCTTCTGAAAATAAAGCGGCATACCGGCAATTTTAGTCTATTGGCGCCGGATCTTCCTCATCATTCGGTTTTGTCGTACTGCACGAAGAGCTTCATCTGGAATCTCATGAACTTCCTGGTGCCGTCGGTATCATCGCAGATGCCCTCATTTTGTATGATGGCTTTCCTGACAAGCTGCAGATCCCCGTCGCTCAGCTGTTTTTTCGCCTCCCGGAACTGCCTCTCGTAGTGCTCGGCAAGCGGCCGGTCAAAAAAGAGAACCTGAGCGATGGAGGAGACGATGTTGAGATAGGCAGGATCGGTGATGACGGCGGCGTACCTGCCGTCCTTGAGGTGCGCGGTCACGTCTGCCGGATCTGTCAGCACCTCAGCGTTCCCGAATGGGGCGGGGAGAGCGGTTACCACTTTTCCTCCGTCAAGCAGCAGAGCGCTCCCGAAAGGCGAGTCCTCAGGCACGCTGCCGGTAAATGCCGGCATTGCCCTTACTCTGTCCTTCTTTGTCTCTATCCTCGCCTTTTCCTCGAGCAGGAGGCCGCGGTCTGTCCTGATGCTGTCGAGGCAGACGATAATCAGGAGATGTTCTTGAATCATTGGTGGTCCTTTGTTTAATGTGGCAGCATGTTAACGAGGATGGCAGAAAAGGGCAGCCGCGCCTGGCCGGCACTTTCATGCACACCTCTATTTTAAAATACAACGAAAGGCTTTTTGAAACAGCTGAATGAATTCAGGGTGAGACATGAGAGCACTCGCGGATACGCAGAGCTTCAGGGATTTGATCGAGTCTGGTTCTGTCTATGTAGATAAAACAGAGCAGATCTTCAGCCTTCTGCAGAACAGAAGAACTTTTATTGCAAGGCCATATGGATTCGGCAAATCCCTCATGCTCGACACCATCGGAACACTGCTTGGGTTAGGCGTTGAGCCGTACTTCAGGAACACATGGATTTATGGCAGATGGACTGAAAAGAGCTATCCGGTCCTGAGGCTTGATTTTCAGAAATTCAGCTGCTCTGACCATCAGAAATTCTGTGAGGATTTCGATCGCTGCCTTGCGGAATTTGCCGGACGGAACAATTTTCCGTATGTTCCGGCAGAGCGGCCTTTGCGTTCGATGAAATCACTCCTGAGATCCCTGAGGTCAGGCAATATCCGCGTCGCGGTGCTGATCGATGACTATGACGCGCCGCTTGCGGCAAACGTGAGCAATCCTGAGATGTATGAGAGGTTCCGGATTTCGATGCGGGAGCTGCAGGGCGTGATGAAAGGAGCACCTGCCATCAGTTTCCTCTGCATTGCAGCAATAACAAGAGTGAAGGATCCTTCTGAATTCCCGGGCGGCTCTGACATCAGGGATATGAGCTATTACGGACCTGTCTCTGCTATAGCAGGATTTACCAGGGAAGAGCTTATAAAATATTACGGTGACTTCGTCGCACGGGCTGTATCTCTCTTAAAGGGAATACCGGAAGATCAGATTTCTGAGGATCAGACTGAAGATTTTCTTGACCGTCTTTCTGAGGAATATGGCGGCTACAGCTTCGATGATGAGTATGAGACCAGGGTGTTTTCACCACTGGCGGTTAACCGGTTCCTTAAGTATGCCGCTCTGGGGAATGAGATTAAGTTCGGCGGCAGCCTTTTCGGCAAAGGCCTGGTTCCTCCGGCTCTTTCAGGATATCTTGAAACACTCGGCATCAGTCCTGACAGCTATGCTGAGGATTTCTATGCAGACAGCGATGACTTTCTGTTCCCTCCATCGCTTCCTGGAATGAAGCCGGAGGTGCTGCTCTGCCAGACAGGATTGCTGACGGCCCGTTCGCCTGTTCCGGACGGTGGTACAGTAAGGCTCTGGATCCCGAATAACATGGCAAGGCGGGCATTGGCGGACCTGGCTCTCTAGCGCTGACTGCTCCGCTATTGCCCCGGAGCGCTTTCTTTCATGCCTTCATAAAAGGGGCGGAAAGTCAAAAAATGAGATTATCCGCTCTGCTATAATCATCCGGCTGATGGAGGAATGATCAGAATGCGTACATTTGCCAAGTCATTATTCTGCGCCGCCGCGCTTCTTCTGGGCGGATGCATTTCGACCGAAGAGGTCAAGACCGTCACCGGCCGTGAGTTCACGGTGTTTATCCAGGACAAGCAGGTAAAGCAGATCGCCGGCAACGTTGGTCACCGCATCGGCAAGGAAAAGGAGACCATGAGCATGTCGGACGACGTGATCGTCAAGTGCGTGGTTGACACTCTCCTTCATTCCATGAACTACATGTTCGAGTCTTCCTTCGTTGACTGGAAGGTCAGGGTGAACCGCGACGACCGGCCATATATCTACATCCTGAAGTCAGGCGAGATCTACGCGAGCGAGGGACTAGTGAAGTTCGCCGAGGGCAACCAGGACTATCTTGCCTACATCATTGCCCACCAGTTCGGGCACTACTTTTCAAGGCATTTTGAGGAAAGGCTCTCCGGCGATCCTGTCGTGCAGCAGAACGAGGAGCCCGCTCCCCTCTATGAGACCGACAACGCCTTCCATGACCGCGTGCGCCATATGTTCAACGCTGACGGCTCCGAGACTCCCCTTGCCTTCACTCCGGAGCAGGAGAAGGAGGCTGACATCCTTGCGGCTGAGTATCTCGCGAAGGCCGGCTTCAAGCCTGATATGTCCCTGGTGTACATGAACTCCCTCAAGGACCGCAGGGACAACGAGTACGAGAAAATCCATCCTATGACCAGCCAGAGGATGAAGGACTACCAGGAAGCGGTCGAGAAGAACTGGGACAACTACAAGTATGCGGTAGGGAAGCTCGGCATCACCGTCTCCTGCTACCACAAGTAAATTCACAGGGCCGGGAGGCAGTGCCTGCCGGCAGCATTTTCAACCAGAGGACTATAAATGGATTTCAAGGAAGCCCTGAAGCGTTTCAGCTACGGCATCGGCCGCCAGCTCGGCTCGCAGTTCGCCGACTCCGTCAACTCACAGCTCACCGCAGGATATGATGCCGAGGAGCTTGCCCGCGGCATCGTGGAGGAGCTCGGCGGGCAGAAGCTCGCCTACTCCCAGGAGGAGCTCAACGAGGCCTTCCGCCAGTACGGCGAGGAGTCGAAGGCCATCGCCGAGAAGAGATACGCAGCTGTCAGGGAGGAAGGCGAGGCATTCCTCAGGGTTAACGCAAAGAAGGAAGGCGTTCACGTAACCGAGTCAGGCGTTCAGTACGAGATCCTCAAGGAAGGAAACGGCCCGAAGCCCCAGAAGACTGACCGCGTCACCGTCCACTATCACGGCACCTTCCCGAACGGCCAGGTGTTCGACAGCTCTGTAAACCGCGGCAGCCCCGCAACCTTCGGCGTTACCCAGGTAATCCCGGGCTGGGTCGAGGTCCTGCAGATGATGCCGGTCGGCTCCAAGTGGCGTGTTGCTCTTCCCTACAATCTCGCCTACGGCGAGTCGGGAACCCACGGCATTCCTCCGTTCCAGGTTCTTATCTTCGAGATTGAGCTTCTCGGGATCGCCAAGTAAAAAAACAGAGTCCATGGCATGCCGGACCTGCTCCGGCATCCGCCGTGCTTTTTATGCTGAACAGATGAGGTAGTTATGGCAGACAAACTTCGCGTTGCTGTTATGGGCGCCGGCGGGCGCATGGGCAGATCAATCATTGCGTCCCTTCTTGACACTGAGGAGGCCGTTCTCTCTGCCGCGATTGAGGATCCTGAGAGCACCCTCGTAGGAAGCGACTCAGGCGAGGTGGCAGGAGTCGGGAAGAACGGCATTGCCATCAGCTCAGATCTTTCCAAGGTGCTTGACAGCATTGACGCGGTAATTGACTTCACCCGTCCGCTTGCCTCCATGCAGACCCTGGTTACCGCCAAGAACTCCGGCAAGCTTCTCGTGCTCGGCACGACCGGCTTCGTGCAGCACCAGATCCAGAAAATCGAGGCTGCATCGGTACAGATCCCCATCTGCTTCTCCTCAAACTACAGCATCGGCGTGAACCTGGTATTCAGTCTCCTGAAGAAGGCCGCTACTGTCCTCAAGGGCAGCGACGTCGAGATCGTCGAGGCCCATCACAACAAGAAGGTTGATGCTCCGTCGGGAACCGCTCTCTCCATGGGCAGGGTAATCGCCGATGCCCAGGGCCTGGACTTTGACGCAGTGGCAGTCAAGGGCAGGAACGGCATCGTGGGCGCCAGGAAGAAGGACACCATCGGCTTCTCCTCCATCCGTGCGGGCGACATTGTCGGCGAGCACACCGCCATGTTCGTGAACGGCGGCGAGGCCACCATGACCACCCGCTGGTTCCCGCTCGACATCAAGAACCTCGCCGTCACCTCCACGCTCAAGGGCGAGCATCACGCCTGGAACCAGCACGGATTCACGTTCCAGAACATCGCGTAGGCGCATTTGGCAGCATCGCAGATTCGGCCCGGCAGCCTTAGGGTTGCCGGGCCGTATTCGCTTTCGGATCATTCAGCCATGCCGTTGCATACATCAGAAGGAGCTGTGATAGTCGATCAAGGCAGGCTGGAGTGGACGCGCGAGAGCGCGAACTAGGATTCTGCGCGTGGAAGGCGCATGACGGCCAACAGCCCATCGAGCAGCTATGGCTAGCCGATCTGCTTCACGCGCTGCATGGCGATGGTGCCGCCGTCGGCGAGGATATCCACACCGGTCACGTAGCCCGCGAGCGGCGAGCAGAGGAACTCGATGAATCCCGCAACCTCCACGGGCCTCCCCCACCTTCCGAGCGGCGTGAGCTCCATCTGGGCCTCGGCCATGTCGGGCTGGTTGTCGATGAGGAGCTGGTGCATGGGCGTGAGATAGCTTCCCGGACTGAACGACAGGATACGAACGCCGCGCTCGGCGAAACGCACCGTATTCATGCGCGCGAACTCGCAGACGAAGCGCTTTGTGAGGGCGTATGCCTGGCCTGCACGGAAGAACTCGTCGTCCTCGTCGGCATCCTCCTCCTTCTCGCCCACGATGGAAAGCAGCACATCAAAGAAGTCGGGCTCGTTCCAATGCCCATAAGCCTCGTACCAGTCCTCGGGCGGATCGAGCGTCCATGCCGCAGAAGAGCCGAACACGATCATCACACCACCCTCCGCGATCTTTCCGCAGAATGCCTCGACCATATTGACGGTACCAAGGGCATTGACCTCGATGATCTGCTCGGCTGGGGCGCCCGCGGGCGAGAGGCCCGCAGTATGGATGACCGTGTCGACGACCCCCAGCTCTTCCGCCCGCGCGGCAAGGGCGTCCGCCTGCGTGCAGTCGCTCACATCCACGACCAGCCCCTCAGCTTCGATGCCCAGCTTCGCAAGCGCGGACTTCTCGGCATCCAAGCGCTCCGCGGAGATGTCCGCCAGAAGCATCGTATGGTCCTTGCCCAAGCGCAGGCTGATGGCATGCCCCATGCCGCCGCAACCGCCCGTGAGCACGCAAATCCTCTTGTCCATGATGATCCTCTCCCCTAGTCCACCAACAGGTTCATCTCGTCTTCGCTCGCACAGCCGTAGTCGATGTAGACGATCTGGCCGCTCATGTAGCTGAAGAGCTTCGATCCGATGGCCACCATCGGCCAGCCCATCTCCTCGGGCGTCGCATAGCGGCCGTTCCACGAATCCAGATACAGGCTCTCGATTACCGCTCGGCCGTTCTCGGCATTGCCGTCGATCTGGCGCTCAAACGCCTCGGTTAGTCCAGTCTTCGTGAGGCCAGGCGCGATGGCGTTGATGCGAACCTTGCGCTCGATGAACGCATCGTCTTGCGCACGGCTCATCACGTAGCTGTGCTGGCACTCCTTGGAGAAGGTGTACCCCAGATGCGTGAGGTCGGGATGGCCTTCGTACCACGCGAGCGCCTCGTCCCAGCTCTCGCGGTCGGCAAGCTCGAGGCACTCGTTCACGTGATCGCGCCAAAACTTGCCGCCATTTGACGAGATGAACGTAACCGAACCCCAGTCGACGATGCGCGGCAGCAGGCTCTCGGCAAGGTACTTGAAGCTCCAGAAGTTGGTGAGCTGTACCTCGAGCGCATTGCCGCCGCCGAACTCGTCTGCAGTTCCGTGGCAGAGGAAGAGCGCATCGATGTGCTCGGGCGCCGCGACGATGAGCTTATCGCAGCCCTCCTTGGTGGAAAGGTCGCAGGCGACGGTCGTCTCGACCGCAAGGTCAAGCGGCCGACGGTGCGTGGTGGCGGTCACGTGCGCGCCGAGGTCGACGAGCAATTCCGCAGCAGCGTGGCCCATGCCCGAGCCCGTGCCGGTTACCACAACGCTCTTGCCCTTGAATCCGAACAGGTCATTGAGTTCCATAGATGCCCCCGTGATGTGCAGATCCCCGGGAGCACGCAAGCTCCGCGCTCCCGGGGAATCGCTGTCAATTGAACGTCTTCGCCTAGAAGCTGGTCCAGCCGCCATCCACGTTGAGCTGTGCACCGTTGACGTAGTGCGCCTCGTCGGAGATGAGGTAGAGGATAGCGTTGGCGATGTCCTCGGGCCAACCGGTGATGTTCTTGCCGTCGTAATCCACGCCCAGTGCCACCGCGCCGCGCACGTTGTAGAGCTCGTTGCCCTCGAGGTCCATGACGTCGCGGTCGGGCCACTTCTCCATGGCGTTGGCGAGGATGTCGGTGACGCACGCGCCGGGGTTCACCACGTTGGTGCGGACGTTCCGGAAGCGGTAGGTGTGCGCGAGGTTGCGCGCAAGGCCGAGCACCGCGTGCTTGGATGTGATGTAGGCCGCACCTGCAGAGGAGCCCACCTGGCCGCCCACGGAGCCCACGATGACGATGTTGGCGGGAAGCCCCTCGTGGTCCCACAGCAGCGGCAGGCAGTCGCGGCACATGCGGAAGCACGAGTTCACGTTCACGTCCATGACGTAGTCGTACAGCTCGTCGTCGGTCTTGTGCGCGGGGCACATGAGGTCGAGGACCCCGGCGACATACAGCAGACTGTCGATTCGCCCGTACTTCTCGCGAGCCGCCGCAACAAGACCCGAACGGTCTTCGGAGCTCGTTACGTCCCCGTAGACCATTTCAAGATTGCCTTTGAATTCGGGCAGCTCCTCGGAGATCTCCTCGAGCGTATCGGCCATGTTGTCTCTGTTGTTGTCGAATCCAATCACCGTTGCGCCATCGGCAAGAAGCATCTTGAGGGTGGCTGCCCCCATCCCCGAAGCGCATCCAACGAGTACAACGACCTTTCCCTTCATGGAAGACATGGCATATCCCTCCTAGCACCACTTGGGAGCAACGATGACGGCGGGCGAGTCATTTGGCCCAATGGTCACCTTGGTCCCCAGGGGACATCTCTTCGGATCGACTATTGCGTAGCCGATGTTCTTATCGACGGTGTAGCCGTAAATCATCTGGCGGCACTTTCCGACTGGTATTCCGCGCTTGCGGACTATCTCGTTCTGGCATATGTCCTCATAGCTCTCGCGCTCAATCTCAACGCCGACGAACGCATAGCGCGGGCCAACTTCCTGAGCCTTCTCCAGTGCAGCGCGCCCCACAAAGTCACCCTTCTTGTCGAGATGCACCGACCATCCAAGGTTTGCCTCGAAGGGCGTCAGGTGGTGATAGTCCTGCCTAAGGGCCATGCCCTTCTCCATGGGTAGGCTCCTCACGAAAACCTCGAGCGTTTGCAGCTCCCGAGAATCTGCGTCACGCAAGAGCTTGAGAATCTGGTCGGAATCAGAGCGAGAGCAATAGATCTCATAGCCGAGTTCGCCGGTGAAGCCGCCTCTGTCCACGCGAACCGAAATCCCACCAATGCTGG